>NZ_CP030265.1:4302500-4390000 GCF_008843145.1 Skermanella pratensis
ACCCCGTTCGACGAGTGGGACTATGACGGCGTCAACGAGAACATCCTCGTGGACATGTCCGTCAAGGGCAAGCCGGTCAAGGCCCTGGTCAACTTCGACCGCAACGGCTTCGTCTACACGCTCGACCGCGTGACCGGCGAACTGCTCGTGGCAGAGAAGTACGACCCGACCGTCAACTGGGCGACCCACGTCGACATGAAGACCGGCCGCCCGGCCGTGGACGAGAGGTACAGCACCTTCGCCAATGGTCCGGACACCAACTCCGAGGGCATCTGCCCGGCGGCGCTGGGAACCAAGGACCAGCAGCCGGCGTCGTTCTCGCCGGACACCGGCCTGTTCTACGTGCCGACCAACCACATCTGCATGGACTACGAGCCGTTCGAGGTCGCCTACAGCGCCGGCCAGCCTTACGTGGGTGCCACGCTGTCGATGTATCCGGCCCCGAACTCGCACGGCGGCATGGGCAACTTCATCGCCTATGACGCGGCCGAGGGCAAAATCGTCTGGTCGAAGCCCGAGGCGTTCGCGGTTTGGAGCGGCGCGCTGACGACCAAGGGCGGCGTCGCGTTCTACGGCACGCTCGAAGGCTTCCTGGTGGCGGTCGACATGAAGGACGGCAAGGAGCTTTACCGCTTCAAGACCCCGTCGGGCATCATCGGCAACGTCAACACCTTCGTGGCCGACGGCAAGCAGCACATCGCGGTGCTTTCGGGCATCGGCGGTTGGGCCGGCATCGGTCTGGCGGCGGGCCTGAACGACCCGCAAGCGGGCCTGGGCGCCGTCGGCGCGCATGCCTCGCTCGGCCAGTACACCAACCTGGGCGGCGTGCTGACCGTCTTCACGCTGCCGGACTGATCGTCCGACGCGCCGAGACCGAAGATCGCCAATACTCCCGGTGTTTCCGTTCCGCGAGGAGCGGAAACACCGGCTCGTTTCACTGGACATAGAACGCCATGAACCTGTCTTTCCTGACGCGGGTCGCGACTGCCGGCGCCGCTTTCTTTTTCCTCGCA
Organism: Skermanella pratensis; assembly: GCF_008843145.1. Lineage (GTDB taxonomy): Bacteria > Pseudomonadota > Alphaproteobacteria > Azospirillales > Azospirillaceae > Skermanella > Skermanella pratensis. The sequence continues at coordinate 4,303,514 of NZ_CP030265.1, forward strand.
GCCGGAACTCCACACGCCCAGGACGCCGAAACGGATCCCTACGAGAGGCCCTACATCGTCGAGGACGGGAAGGTCGACCAGGGAACCTACAACGGATTTCGGCGCTATCACTCCTCCTGCCACGTCTGCCACGGCCCCGACGGCCTGGGCGGCTCCTTCGCCCCGGCCCTGGTGGAGTCGGTCAAGAGGCTGGACTACGACCAGTTCGCCGAGATCATCGCGAACGGGAAGCAGGAGAGCGGAGCCAGCGGCCAGCGCGTCATGCCGTCGTTCGGGACCGATCAGAACGTCATGCTCCACGTCGCGGACATCTACGGCTACCTGAAGGCCCGGTCCGACGGAAAGATCGACCGCGGCCGCCCCGAACGCATCAAGAAGTAACGCACCCAGTAGTGACGCTGCCGTCACGGAGATCTGACATGCTGGCACGAATCTCGATGCTGGTCGCCGCCGCCCTCGTGGCGGCCGGCACGGCCTCGGCCGTCGAACTGCCGAAGCGCGACGCCCTTCGGGTCTGCGCAGACCCGAACCTCCTGCCCTTCTCCAATGACAGGCTGGAAGGATTCGAGAACAAGATCGCAGCGATGATCGGCGAGGAGCTTGGCGTTCCCGTCGTCTATACCTGGTGGCCTCAGACCATCGGCTTCGTCCGCAACACGCTCCGCGCGCGCAAGTGCGACATCGTCATGGGAGCGGCCTCGGGCGAGGGTCTGATGCAGAACACCAACCCCTATTATCGGTCGGTCTACACCCTGGTGTACCGGGAGAATTCCGGGGCGAAGATCACGGCGATGAACGATCCGGCGCTGCGCGACATGCGCATGGGCGTGGTCGCCCAGACGCCGGGCGCCACGCTCGCCACCATGAACCGGATCAACAACCTGGAGCCCTATCAGCTCGATGTCGATACCCGGGTCGACAACCCGGCGCGCCGGGCGGTCGAGGACGTCTCGTCGGGCAAGATCGACGCGACGGTGATCTGGGGTCCGATCGCGGGCTACTTCGCGGCGCAGCAGCCGACCAAGCTGACGGTCGTGCCGCTGGTCGGCGAACACGGGACCCGCGTGGAGTTTCCGATCACCATGGGCATCCGCATCGAAGAGCCGGAGTGGAAGCACTGGCTGAACGACTTCATCCAGCGGCGCCAGCCCGACATCGACGCCGTGCTGGCCCAGTACCACATCCCGCTACTGACCGCGAACGGTCAACTCCAGTCCGCCGCCGTCGCCCGGTGATCAGGCGGGCCGTCGCCGCCGCGCTGGTCGCGGCGGCGGTGTTTTCTCCGCCGGCCGTCGCGGCAGAGTCTGCCGCGACGGATTCCAGGGCGGTTGACTTCAGGATGTCGGACTACCGGGCGCCCACGCCGGACTCGGTCCCCGGTGCCGCCACCGTCGGAACCGAGCGGGTTCAGGCGATGGCGAAATCGGGCGAGGCCGTGCTGATCGACGTCTACCCCGCCCCGCCCCGCCCGGCCATGCTCCCCCCCGACGCCGTCTGGATGCCCAAGACGCGCGGGACCATCCCCGGCGCGGTCTGGCTGCCCAATGTCGGGTACGGCGTCCTGGCGGACGATATGGATCGGTACTTCCGGGACAGTCTGGAACGCCTGACCCAAGGCGACCGCGGCCGGCCGATCGTCTTCTTCTGCGAACCGGAGTGCTGGATGTCCTGGAACGCGGCGCTCCGCGCCGTCCGGTACGGTTACGGTGCCGTCCAATACTACCCCGAGGGGGCCGGCGGCTGGGCCGCGGCGGGATTGCCGCTCGAACCGGTAAGGCCCGAGTCCAACCGGCCCGAGTCCAACCGGCCCGAGCCAGACGAGTCCCCGTAGGGTGACGTCACTCCATGTGGTTCGCGATGGTCCGGGCGAGCTGTCCCACCCGCCGCTCGACGATGACGGGCTGCTCGCACAGGGCGCCAAGCGAGCGCTGGCGCTCCTCGACGATCCGGCGCTGCCACGCCAGTTGCTCGCCGAGTTCGCGGATGCGCGCCTCGTCCCTAGGCTCCGCGGCACGAGCCTTGTCCAGTTCGCCGACCGTCTTCGTCATGCCGGCGAGCATGCCTTTCTGCGCCCGGTCGAACTTGCGGATGGCGTCGACCGCCCGGCTCCGCAATCGATTTGCCTCGTCGAAGACGCCGGCGAACAGAAGCGTCAGCGTCTCGCTGCGGTTGCCCTGGATGCTCTCGGCGAACCGGTCGACGGCGGCATTGGCCTCGTCGTCCGGAACTGCGCGGGAGACGACCCGCGTCGCCAGGGAGGCGACCTCCCGGTCGTCCGGCCACGTCTTGAGGTAATCCTCGACCGGCGGGCCGGCCCAGATAGTCGCGGCCGAGAGAGTGGGCACGAAGACCTGGACGCAGGGCCAGTCGCCAGGGGTCTCCACCCGCGGCTGGGCATGCGCCGCGGCGGCCGGCATCGCGGCGAGACTCGCCCCGAGCAGGGCGGCTTTCAGGCTCTTCTGTACGGAATTCCGAAGACGCATGTCTCTCCCTCTGGTCGCTCTTCATTCTTGATCGTTTTCAAAGGAAGCATACACCGATGCCACGGCTGATTCCGCTGCTGATCGCACTGTTGACGGCAGCCTTTCCTGCGGTCGCGGCTCCCCTGCCCGCCGCGGTCTTCGAAATCGAGCTGATCGACACCAGCGGCGAGGGACGGTCGCCGGCCCAGGAGCAGAGAATCCGGGCGACGACCGAGGCGCTGCGCCGCGAACTGGCCGAGACCGGCCTCTATGCCCCGCTCGACCTGGCGCCCGCGGCCGACCGGATCGACGATCACCTGTCCTGCGAACGATGCCTGCTGGACATCGCGCGGGACATGGGCGGCCGGGTGGCGGTGATGGGCAAGGTCAACAAGATCAGCACACTGATCCTCAGCATGGACATCGTCGTGCGCGACCTCGCCGACGGCAAGGTGGTCGCCCGAGGCACCGCCGACATCCGGGGCGACAACGACCGCGCTTGGCTGCGCGGCATGGAATGGCTGGTGGAACACCGGATCGCCCCCCAAGGAGCGGCCCCCCGGGAGGAGCGTGCGCCCCGATGAGGACGGGGCGCAGCCGGCTCTCCGGGCTACTGCTTGGCCCCTCCCTGCGGGGTCGGTTCCGGCGGACGCTCCTGGGTTCCGATGGCGCCCTGGCGCTGGGCCGCGAGCGAGTTGGAATCGTCGTCCTTCGGACCGAACTGGAGGCTGCCTTCGGTGCCGCCCCCGGTCGCCGCCTTGGCCTCGCTTTCGGCGCTGCCGGCGTCGCTGCCGGACAGGTTGCCCGACTGGTCGGCAGGCTTCGCGGGCTGCTGCTGGTCGCCCATGGCGCCCTGCCGCTCCTGCATCAGGGTTTCGTTGGGATTGGTCTGCTGAGCGACAGCGATCGATGCGCTCCCCAGGGTCATCGCCAGCACGGCGGCGGCCATGGAAACCTTCGTCACTTTCATGAACATCCTCCAGGTTTATTGTTGATTCCCGAGGGGTCCCGCCCCGATCGGTTTCGTCACCAATCATCAACACTGGACAGATCGTTTCATCACGAACGGACGACTGCGCCGATGGCGCCTATACTGGTATAATCGAGGTAAATAAACGGGAGGACCTTCAGATGAAGGCTGCGATCATCGTGCTGGCGACGGCACTCTCCATCGGCGGAGCCAACGCCCAGACGGCCGGTCCCGCCGCCAACCCCACCACCGACCCCCATGACTACCCGACATCCGCGCGGGTCGATTACGTGATCGGCTGCATGGCGACGAACGGGCAGACCCAGGAGGCCATGGAGCGCTGCTCCTGCAGCATCGACCATATCGCCCAGACGATCCCCTACAACAGTTTCGTGCAGCTGGAGACCATCCGCAGGATGCAGGACCAGCCGGGCGAGCGGGCGCTGCTGTTCCGCAGCGTCGGCTGGGTCAAGGACCTGCAGGAGCGTTTCCGCCTGGCCCAGGTGGAAGCCGACTTGGAGTGCTTCCCGCAGTGAGCCCGCCGGCAGGCGGAACGCTCAGCTCGCCGGCTGCGGCGTGACCTGCCAGTCCCCGGTATAGACCTGGTCCTTGCTGTCGGTCACCCGGACGTCCAGTTCCCCCGGGCCCTTGGGCTGGAACGTGAAGTGCAGGCTGGGGTCCTCGCTCAGCGAGATGTCGGTCTCCACGTCCATCACGGGCTTGCCGTCATAGCTGACCTTGATCGACCGGATGAAATAAGGCGGCACGTAGGTACGCGAGATCTGGTCGAACTGCATGCCGCTGTGATTCGGATGGCTGACCAGGAGCTGGGCCGTCACCGGCGCGTCCGCCGGGACCGACTGCGGCAGGTTCAGCTTCATCCTGCCCAGCCGGGCCAGGGCCTGCTGCGGGTCCTTCATGGCCGGAGCCGAGCAGCCCCCCGCCGCCTTGACGTAGCGTTCCGCGCTCAGCAGGCGGCCGTCGCTGGTCTCGGCCACGGCATGGATCAGGGTATATTCGTTGACCCGGACACGCGTGCTGATCTCCAGCGCCTTGCGTTCGTCGAACAGGTGGAACTTGCCGGCCAGCGGCACGGGGTTGCCGTCGATCAGCAGGGTCAGCGTCCGGATCGACCACCCGGCATCCTCCGGGACCGTGGCCTTCATGGTGACCGGGACGAGGGCCGCGTCCTGCGCCCGGTAAGGCGCGTCCAGCGTCAGGAAGGCGCTGCCGTCCTCGATTTCCCGGTCGGGAAAATAGACTTCCCGGACGCTCTCCCAGCGGGCGTAGTCGTCAGGTTTGGCGTCGCTCGGCCGGGTTTGGGCCGACGCCGCGCCGCCGGCCAGCAGCAGGGCGGCCAGGAGCGATCCCAGCAGGGTTGCCGGACGCGAAGCTCGTGCGGACATGATGCGATCCTCCGATCAGGTTTCTCATTCCCACTCCAGTTCGGCGAACACGGTCACCGCGTTCCGGGGGTTGTCCTCGTCGAACAGGCGCCAGCGCCCCCATTCCGACGCGGCCGCCTCGGCCGAGGCCCGGTCGATGGTGCCGCCGTCCTTCTGGATGGCGCGGATGTCCCCGACCAGCGTGGTCAGGTAGCGGCGGGTGTCTTCCGCCCCTGCCGGCCAGGGGGACGACGCCGGCCCATGGCCCGGCACGACCCGCCGGGCCGGCAGCGCGGTCAGGGCATCGAGCACCCGGAGCCAGCCGAGCCCGCTGCCGTCGACGGTGGGCAGGCGTTCCTGGAAGACCAGGTCGCCCGCGAACAGCGTGCCGGTCGCGGTATCGAACACCGTCAGGTCGTTGTTGGTATGGCCGGTCGGGTGGGCCGTCAGTTCGAGGCTCCGGCCGCCCAGGTCGATCCGGTGGGTGGTCGCGACCGTGACGGTCGGAGGGACCAGGACGGCACGGCCGGCCTCCTCCGCGCCGAAACTCTCTTCCAGGCGCCGCTGGTATGTGTCGGCGCGAGCCATCAGGGCGCCCTGGAAATTGACATGGGCGACGAAGTCGGGGCGGTCGTCGAGGAAGGCGCCGTTGCCGAACACGTGGTCCGGATGCATGTGGGTGCTGATCACGAACCGGACCGGCAGGTCGGTGCGCTGCCGGATCGCCTCGCGCAGGTCCCGGCCCAGGCCGGGCGTGTTGCCGGTATCGATCACCGCGACCGATTGCGTCCCGATGACGAACGCCATGTTGGCCACGTCGCCGCCGTTCGACGGTTCTGCATATTCCGGAAGCCCGGCATGGACGAAGATCCCGGCAGCCACCTCCTCCACGCGCAGGGGGTCGGCGACCGCGGATCCGGCACCGGATATGAATAACAGGATTATGGCCGCTCTCGATATCCTCATGACAATAAATATAATAGTGGATCCCGGTTCCGCGACAAACATCTCGTTCGTCGAAAAGACCAGGCTGCCGAGGGTAAATCAGATACCGCATCTGCGAAGAAAACTTCGGGGTCGGGGCAAGACGACATGGCAGTAAGACCGACGATGGAGCCCGATGAACACGGCTAGTCTGCCTCTCCTCATGCCGGTGTCGGCGCCGCCGCGACGGGATTCCCGCTCAGATGCCGTCCGCCCGGACGATCACCGTGATCGTGCGCCGCAGGATCGCCATGTCCTGCCGGAACGACCGTCCTTCCACATAGGCGAGGTCGAGGCGGAGACGATCCTCGAAAGTCGTGCGATGCCGCCCGGAGACCTGCCAAAGGCCGGTTATCCCGGGCTTGGCGCGGGCGATGGCGGCGTGGGCCCCCGGATGCGCCGCCAGCTCGTGGGGCATGTAGGGGCGCGGCCCCACCAGGCTCATGTCGCCGGCCAGCACGTTCCAGAGCTGCGGCAACTCGTCCAGGCTGGTACGGCGGAGGATCCGGCCCACCCGGGTCACCCGCGGATCGTCCCGCAGCTTGTGATGCCGCCGGTACTCCGACCTCAGGACCGGATCGGCCGCCAGCAGCCTGTCCAGGCGGGCTTCCGCATCGGCATGCATGGTGCGGAACTTCAGCGCGCTGAACGTCCTTGCCCCGGCCCCGCAGCGCCGTTGCCGGAACAGGGCCGGCCCCCGGGACTCAAGCCTCACCGCCAGCCCGATCAAGGCCAGCAACGGCGCCAGCAGGCCCAGCAGGATCACCGCGACAGCGATGTCGAACAGGCGCTTCGCCAAGCCGTACCCCGGCAGCGGCCCGGCTGAGGTCGGCATCGTCATCGGTAGCGCCGTATCGTGACGCCCGGCCTCCGTAACGGACATGAAAGATCTCCCCGTCAACCTTCGTTCCCGAATTGTTGGCGCTACATTACCCGCCCGGGCCGCACGGCGCTGTGAGCCCGATTACATTGGGGGCGTCCCTGGCAAGACGCGCGAATCGGGGCAATCTTGTTCGCAGCGCCGGTGGATCGTTCCGCGGTCCGCCGCGTTCCCTTCCCATGGTTTCCGGACCGTAATCGGATCGGGCCCTACGAGATTTCTGCAAGGAGCCTTTACATGACCGAACAACAGACGCCGCTGCATATCGTCGGAATCTCCGGCAGTCTGCGCAAAGGCTCGCTCAACTCCGCCGCCCTGCGCGCCGCGCGCGACCTGGCGCCACCCGGCGTCACCGTCGAGATCTTCGACATCGCCGGCATTCCGCTCTACAACGACGATACCAGGAACGAAAACGGGTACCCGGCGCCGGTCCAGGCGCTGCGCGACGCCCTGAAGGCGGCCGATGGCATCCTGTTCGCGACTCCGGAGTACAATTACTCGGTCCCCGGGGTGCTGAAGAACGCGATAGACTGGGCGTCGCGGCCGCCGGAACAGCCGTTCGACGCGAAGCCCATCGCGATCATGGGCGCCAGCCCCGGCGTGCTCGGCACGGTCCGCGCACAGACCCATCTGCGCCAGTTCTTCGTCTATCTGAACGGATTAGTCCTGAACCGGCCCGAGGTGATGATCGGCCAGGCGAACTCCAAGTTCGATCCGGAGGGCCGGCTGACCGACCAGGGCACTGCCGACTTCCTCAAGACCTTCCTGGCCTCGTTCGCCGATCACATTCGTTACCACCAACGTGCTAAATCAAGGCATTAGACGGTTGGACGATTGACCTCACCGGACGAATGGTCAACGATCGCGGCACAAAGGAACAAATGTCTCGGTTGGGAGGGATATAATAATGGACGTACGTGCTGCCGTGGCCTTCGAGGCCGGCAAACCACTCAGCATTGAGACAGTACAGCTGGAAGGCCCTCGTGCCGGCGAGGTGCTGGTCGAGATCAAGGCGACCGGCGTTTGCCACACCGACGCCTACACGCTGTCGGGTGCCGACAGCGAAGGCAAGTTCCCCTGCATCCTCGGGCACGAGGGTGCCGGCATCGTGGTCGATGTCGGCCCGGGCGTCACCAGCCTCAAGAAGGGTGACCACGTCATTCCGCTCTACACGCCGGAATGCCGCCAGTGCGAATACTGCCTTAGCCAGCGGACCAACCTGTGCCAGGCGATCCGCGAAACCCAGGGCCGCGGCGTGATGCCGGACGGTACCAGCCGGTTCTCGCTGAACGGCAAGCCGATCTGGCACTACATGGGCACCTCGACCTTCGCCAACTACACCGTGGCGCCTGAGATCGCGCTGGCCAAGATCCGCGAGGACGCCCCGTTCGACAAGGTCTGCTACATCGGCTGCGGCGTCACGACCGGCCTGGGCGCCGTGATCTGGACCGCCAAGGTCCATCCCGGCGCCAACGTCGTCGTGTTCGGCCTGGGCGGCATCGGGTTGAACGTGATCCAGGGCGCCCGCATGGTCGGGGCCAACATGATCGTCGGCGTCGACCTGAACCCGGCGCGGCGCGAGATGGCCGAGAAGTTCGGCATGACCCATTTCGTCAACCCGAAGGAAGTCGAGGGCGACATCGTCCCCTACCTGGTCGACCTGACCAAGGGCGGAGCCGACTACAGCTTCGAATGCATCGGCAACATCCACACGATGCGCCAGGCACTGGAGTGCTGCCACAAGGGCTGGGGCATCTCGACCATCATCGGCGTCGCCCCCTCGGGCGCCGAAATCTCGACCCGGCCGTTCCAGTTGGTCACCGGCCGCGTGTGGAAGGGCAGCGCCTTCGGCGGTGCGCGCGGACGGACCGACGTGCCGAAGATCGTCGACTGGTACATGGACGGCAAGATCAACATCGACGACCTGATCACCCATGTCGTGCCGCTGGAGCAGATCAACGACACCTTCGACCTGATGCATGAAGGCAAGTCGATCCGTTCGGTCGTCACCTTCTGACGTCCCTCGGGAGATTCCAAGAGGAACGCCCGCGCGTGGTTCCACGCGCGGGCGTTCCCGTTCGGGATACAAGGTTTCGGCAGGCGGGTTTCAGTAGCCGGAGCGTCCGGGCCGGCCACGGGGCGGGAAGCGGCTCGACGTGGACCGGATTTCCTGGCGGGCGCCGCCATCCTCGTCGTCGTCGGGATTGCGCGCGGACTGCCTTTCCCGCTTGTTCTCGGCCTCCGCGCTGGCGATGGTCGCCTCCATTTCCCGGATGCGCTCCTTCAGGGGGGCGATCACCGAGCCATCCGGCTTGCGGGCGATGAACTGTGCGAGATCGTGCTTCAATCTGGCGAGTTGGCTCTTCAGAAGCGGCACGTTGGGCTTGGCGTTGGGATTGGGCTTCCCACCGCCGACCCGGTAGGCTTGCTCCTCGTATTTGCTCACGACTTCCCTCCTGGTTCGACCCACAGTACACGGGGACCGTCCGGTGTACCCATGGGACCGGCGTGAAGTACCGTAAGGCGCTTTGTCCCCGGGGTCACGCGGTTTAGGCCGCCGGAGCTTCGACCGGCGGCCCAAAAGCGTATGAAAGCCGGACCTTAGGCCTGCTGTATCGCCGAGAGAACCCAGCCGCCGCCGGCGGGGCGCTGGAAGGTCCAGACCTCGACGGCCTCGGTCGGCTTGGTGCGATCGCCGTCCACCACGGAGTCGCCCGCCCGATCGACCGTGTAGTCCACCAGAGAGTAGCGCATGGCGACGGTGGCGTAGTCGACGGCTCCCTCGCGCCATGCCTCGGAAAGGTCACCCTGAAGCAGGCTGACATCCTCGATGCGGTTGACGACGCCGCGCGCCGCGTTGGCGTCCAGTTCCTCGGTGAAGTAGGACGCCACCTCCGGCGTGGTCAGCGAGCGCAGGGCGGCCCGATCCTCGCGCCCGTAGCCGGTCTGGATGTCGCGCAGCAACCGCTCGAACGCCTCGTAGTCGGCCGGTCCGATCCCGATGCCGTCAACCCCCTTGGGCGTCTTGGCCGTTGCCCGCGCCGCGCCGCCGCCGAGACCCGCGCCGGTCCGGGCATATCCGCCCGGCGCGGCGTTCCGGTTCAACGGCCCCTGTCCCGACGGGCCGCGACCGCCGGAATTGCCGGCCCCGGCATAGGCCGGCTGGTTGCGGCTCCTGAAGAAGCGGATCGCCAGCCAGATCAGCCCGCCGATCAGCGCCACCTGGAGCAGGAACCCGAGGATCGACGCAAAGCCGCCGAGCCCGCCGAAGAAGCCGCCCCCGAGGAGCATGCCGGTCAGGCCGGCACCGAGCAGGCCACCCGCGAGGCCGCCGAAGAAGCCGCGGTTGGCGGGGGCTGCCGGACGCTGAAGCCCGGCGGCCGCGCCGGGTTGCCCCGCCGTCGGGCGATCGGTCGCCGAGCGCTCCATCGGCGCGGCCGTGCGCGGGGCCGTGTTGGTCGGTGCGGGAGCTTCGTAGGTGCGGGCCCCCCGGCTGCCTAGGTTGCTGTTCCGTCCAGGACGGGCGTCAACCGATGTCGCGACGAGCGTCAGGACGGCGGCAAGGGCAATGAGCGCCTGGGTGCGCCTGGGCTTTCTGTTCTGGGTCATGACCTGCTTCTGTGGGCCTGTTTCTTCTGCTTCTCTCCATATGGGAGGTCACGACCGGAATTTCAGTGATTCCCGGAACCGGGACTCGCGGTATCGGTCCGCCCCGGGGGATCGCGCATCTGGCGCAGCCGGTCGGACCGCCACTCCCAAAAGCCTGCGCCGATGTCCGCGATCTCGCCGTGGCCGCGCGCGGGGCGGACCCGCTCGGAGAAAGGGTCGGCCGGCGGCAACGACGATCCCGGGAGCGGCCGGCCCGGGAGCGGCTGGCCCAGGAGCGGCCGGCCCAGGAGCGACCGGTCGTCCGGCAAGGGCGTCAGGTTTCCGGTATGGTTCGGCGCCCCATAGGCGTCGCGGTAGGTGTCGTAAGGGATCACGCCCTGAGCGAGGGCACTGCCCGGCGCCAGCAGCAGGATGGCGCAGAGGATGGCATGGCGTAGCGCGAGGGACATGGCGGCTCCTGTTTGCCCCCAAGGTTAACCGGATGACGATCCGCTGCTCATACCTCCCGCGGGGGTACGGCCGTTACTCTCCGGATCCCCGTCCGGCCACCCGGAATGCCCGGCGCTAGCGCGGGTAGATGATCCGCTCGTCGTTCAGCAGGTTGAAGTCCCTGTTCGCCGCCGGTGATCGTGCCAGGACGATGCTGATCCCGCGGCTGCGAAGCGTGTCGAGCACCTCGTCGGCGTCCCTGGTGTGGGTGCTGTCGATCGGGAGCAATCTGTCGAATTCTTCAATCGTCACGCTTCCCTGCCGCTTGCCGATATCCAGCAGCCTCAGGACAGGAAATCTATGATCGACGGTAGCCACGGCCGGCCCTCCACCAACGTTATTCCCATGGCATCCAACATGTTAGCGGCCGAATCGTCACTGCGATCCGCCCGATCCGGCGAAACTGCGGCAGCGCTGAAAGACAATCCCTTTGGATAAGCGCTCGCCAAATGATCAAAAGCCGAACTTCGGTGTTGTTTGCTTTGCTGCAACGCACCGGTTAGAACCGCCAAAAAGCTTCATGAGGAAACCTCCATGGTAGGTCTTTTCGGCATCATACTATCACTAGTATTGCTTATGTATCTGGCATACAGGGGCATCACGGTTCTCGTGCTTGCGCCTTTGCTTGCCGCCATGGCCGTTCTTTTCGCCGGCGATCTGCCGCTTCTGGCCACATATACCCAAGTTTTCATGTCGGCGGCGGGCCGCTTCGTGACCACGTATTTCCCGCTGTTCCTGCTCGGCGCCCTGTTCGGCAAGCTGATGGACGACAGCGGGTCCGCGCGGACCATCGCCCACTGGATCGTGGAGAAGCTGGGCGCGGAGCGCTCCATCCTGGCCGTGGTCCTGGCCTGCGGAATCCTGACCTATGGCGGCGTTTCGCTGTTCGTCGTGGCCTTCGCGGTCTATCCGATCGCCGTGGCCCTGTTCCGCGAGGCGCAGATCCCCAAGCGGCTGGTCCCCGGCGCCATCGCGCTTGGCTCCTTCACCTTCACCATGACGGCGCTGCCCGGCACCCCGGCGATCCAGAACCTGATCCCGATGCCCTATTTCGGCACCGACGCCTTCGCCGCCCCCGGCCTCGGCATGGTGGCCGCCGCGATCATGCTGGTCGGCGGCACGGCCTGGCTGAGCTGGCGCCATCACCGCGCCCATGCCGCCGGCGAGGGATACGGCAACCATCCCGACGATCCGCGCCCGGAACCGCGCGCCCGCTCCGCCGGCGCCATGGCCCTGGACCGGGACGAGGTCGCCGCCCCCGGAATCCTGGTCGCCGTGCTGCCGATCGTGATGGTGATCGCGCTGAACTACACCTTCACGAACTTTCTGATCCCGACCTGGGACACCGGCTATCTGGCCGAACCGGAATACGGCGCCACCACCGTCGCCAAGGTCCAGGGCACCTGGGCGATCATCATTGCCCTGATCGTCAGCAGCGTCGCCGTGGTGGCGCTCAATTGGCGGGTGCTCCGCGACCGGGTCGCCACCTCGATCAACGAGGGCAGCCTGGGTTCCCTGCTGCCGATCTTCAACACGGCGTCGGAAGTGGGCTACGGCGCGGTGATCGCGTCCCTGGCGGCCTTCACGATCCTGCGCGACTTCGTGCTCAACCTGTCGCCCGACAACCCGCTGATCTCGCTGGCGGTCGCGGTCAACGTGCTGGCCGGCGTCACCGGTTCCGCCTCGGGCGGCATGAGCATCGCGCTGGAAACGCTCGGCAGCACCTATGCCCAACTCGGCGAGGCCGCGGGTATCAACCCGGAACTGCTGCACCGGATCACCTCGATCTCGTCCGGCGGGTTCGACGCCCTGCCCCACAACGGCGCCGTGATCACGCTGCTGGCGATCTGCAAGCTTACCCACCGCCAGTCCTACGTGGACATCATGATGGTCGCGGTCGTCATCCCGGTGACGTCGCTGATCGTGATCATCGCATTGGGCACGATGTTCGGGTCGTTCTGAACCCGGACGCTCAGCGCAGGCGGAGCTTCTTGTAGACGGTGTTGCGGGTGACGCCCAGGCGGCGGGCGGTCTCGGCGACGTTGCCGCCCGTCTGCTCCCAGGTCGCCACCACCCGGTCGATCACCGCCCGCTCCAGCGTCGAGGATGCCGGCGCGGGAGCGGCCCGGGGCGGATCGACATGGCAGGCGTCGATCACGCCCTGGTCGCCGACCGCGATGGCGAGCCTGGTCAGGACGCCGCGCAGTTCGCGGATGTTGCCGGGCCAGGTCCGCCCGGCCAGCGCCGCCAGCGCCGCGTCGGCGATGACGCAGCCGGGATCGATCGCCCGCAGCAGGTGGCGGGCGATCTCGTCGAAATCGGACCGGCCGGCCAGCGGCGGCAGTTCCACCTCCACCATGTTGAGCCGGTAGAACAGGTCGGCCCGGAAGCGCCCGGCGCCCACTGCCTCCCCCAGATCCACGTTGGTCGCGGCGACGAGCTGGAGGTCCACCTTCTTGCGGGCTCCGCCGCCGACCGGACGGACCGTCCAGTCGTCGAGCAGCCGCAGCAGGCTTCCCTGCACCGGCAGCGGCATGTCGCCGATCTCGTCCAGGAACAGGGTCCCGCCGTCCGCCTCGACGACCAGCCCGCGGGCGCCGCCGCGGCGGGCCCCCGTGAAGGCGCCGTCGGCGTAGCCGAACAGTTCGGCCTCGACCAGGCTTTCCGGCAGGGCCGCGCAGTTGACCGGGACGAAAGCGCCCGTACGACCGCTGGCGGCGTGGGCATGGCGGGCCATCAGCTCCTTGCCGGTCCCCGTGGCGCCACGGATCAGGATCGGCACCGCCCGCGCCGCGGCACCGGAGACCTGCCGCAGCGCCGCCTTGACGGCGGGATCCTCGGCGATGAAGCCGACCCGGCCACCGGGCGTACCGCGGCTCTTCCGCGCGTGGATCGGACAGGCGTGGCGCAGGTTGTCGATCGCGACGACGTAGCTGCTGCCCTCGTGGTCCTCCAGCCGCACACGCTCCCGGCGATGCCCCTCGTCCAGGAACCGGTGGAAGGTGGTCCGGAACAGCTCCGCGAAATGGTGCCCGGGATTGGCCGGCAACCCCTGGAGGAAGAATTGCGCCTGCCGGTTGGCCGCCAGCACCCTGCCCTCCCCGTCCACCGCCAGCAGGCCGGCGCTCAGCGTCCGCAGATATTCGGCCCGGGTGTGGAAGATCAGGACGAGGTCGTTGCGGTGGGCCTCGCGGAACAGGCCGTTCTCGATCTGGCGGACCGACATCTTCACCAGCGCCATGGTGTGCCTCTGGCGCGACCGGCAGTCGCTCGACGCGTCCAGCACGGCGACGATCTCGCCGGTGGGTCCGAAGATCGGCGCCGCGTTGCAGGTCAGCCCGCCGTATGTCGTGAAAAAGTGCTCCGGCCCGTGGACCGTCACCGGCGCCCGCATGGCCGTCGCCAGCCCGAGGGCGTTGGTGCCCTGGTACAGTTCGCCCCACAGCCCCCCGGCCCGGATGTTCTTGGCGTCGGCGGTGGTGCGGAAGGTGTCGTCGGTGATGGTGTCCAGCACCATGCCGGCGGGATCGCCCAGCGCGATCATGAAGTTGGAGCCGGAGATCTGGTGGTAGAGGTTGTGCATTTCGGCCAGCGCCAGCCGGCGGGTCAGCTCGTGCCGCTCGCGCGCCTCCTCCAACTGGGTTTCGGCTGCGTAAAGAAGCTCGGGCGAGCGGCACGGCTCCAGCCCCGCCTTCAGGCAGCGGTCCCAGGATTGCCGGATTTCCGGGGCGAGCAGGTCCGGCGAGGCGATGCCCCGGTCCTGGAGTTCGATGCGCGCCTGCCTCAGGCGCTCCGCGGGCGAGAGCAGTCCCATGTCCCGTTCCTCCCCTGACGACCTGTTATGTTCAAGTCTTGCACAGCCAAGGTGTGAGCAGGCGTTGATTATGTAAACACGCAATTCGGGGCAATTCCGAGGAATGCCGCGAACTCCCGCCTTTCCGCGCCCTGGCACGCCCTTTGCCTCTACTGGTGCCGGTTCCAACGAGAACCGGAAGATCGACCGAATCACAAACGGGGAGGCTCATCCATGAAGGCGGCCGTGCTCTACGAATTCGACCCGTCGCTCACCAGCCCGCAGTTCGTCCGGTACGAGGAGGTTCCCGATCCGAAGATCGAGAAGACCACCGACGTGATCGTGCGCATCGGCGGCGCCGGCGTCTGCAGGACCGACCTGCACATCGTGGAAGGGATCTGGCGCAGCAAGGTCGATGTCCAGCTTCCCTACATCATGGGCCACGAGAACGCCGGCTGGGTCGAGGAGGTCGGCAAGGGCGTCGAGGGCATCAAGGTCGGCGACCCGGTCATCTGCCACCCGCTGGTGACCAGCGGCCACTGCCTCGCCTGCCGCCGCGGCGACGACATGCACGCGACCGACAGCAAGTTTCCCGGCATCAATGCCAACGGCGGCTATGCCGAGTACCTGCTGACCGGCGTGCGGTCCCTGATCAAGCTGCCGGCCAGCCTGACTCCCAAGGACGTCGCCCCCTATACCGACGCCGGCCTGACCGCCTACCGAGCCGCCAAGAAGGCGTCCCGCCACCTGCTTCCCGGCGAATACGCCGTCGTGATCGGCGTCGGCGGGCTGGGCCATATCGGCGTCCAGGTGCTGGCGGCCTTGTGCGCCGCCGAGATCATCGCGGTGGACCGCTCGGACATGGCGCTGGGCCTCGCGAAGGAGTGCGGCGCCCATCACTTGGTCAAGTCCGACGGCACCGAGGTCGAGCAGATCCTGGCCCTGACCGGCGGGCGCGGGGCCGAGGCGGTGATCGACTTCGTCGGCGAGGGCGACGCGGTCGAGAAGGGTCTCGCCATGACCCGCAACGCCGGCTTCTACTACATCGTCGGCTATGGCGGAAAGGTGGAGATCCCGACGATCGAGATGATCACGTCGGAGAAGACCATCGTCGGCAACCTGGTCGGCACATATCCCGAGCTGGTCGAACTGATGGCCCTGGCCGATCGCGGCCTGGTCAAGCTGGCGACCCGCGAGTACCGGCTGGAGCAGGCCAACGAGGCGCTGCACGACCTTCACCACGGCAAGGTCAAGGGCCGTGCCGTCCTGATACCCTGAGGTCCTGATACCGGAAGGATATCGCCATGGGTTTCGAACCCGAAGTCGCCCAGGCCGGCCCGTACGAGTGGGAGGTCGAGGAAGGCGATCTGGTGTTCTGGTGCCGGTGCGGCCGCAGCGCGACTCAGCCGATCTGCGACGGCTCCCACGCCGGCACCGGGATCAGCCCGATGGGGTGGAGGGCGCCGGGCACCGGGACGGTGTTCCTGTGCGGCTGCAAGCGAACCGCCAACGCACCGCTCTGCGACGGGCACCACAATGACCTCTGACGACGGAAACTCCGACGACCCGTTCCAGACCCTGATGGCCGAACGCTACGCCATCGTCGCGAAGCTGACCGAGCTGAACTCGACCCAGCTCACGCGGGAGGGCCGGCGCGCCGGGGTGGAGTTCGAGCTGTCGCGCTGCCGCCAGGACATGGCGGCGGCGCCGACCCCCGAACTGTCGGCCCGGCTGGCCGACCTGGAACGGGAACACCTCGATGCCATCGAGCAGACCAGGAGGATCGAAGCCGAACGCGAGGCCCTGATCCTCAAGCTGGAAGAGATCGTCCATCGATTGAACGAACCGCACTGAACGCTGAACCGAACGCAAACCGGAGACCCGCCACCATGACCACTTCAGCGGCATCGGCCGAGGATGCATCCAAGGACGAGTTCTTCAAGCGGCTCGCCGACCTGTCACAGGAGATGATCGCCGCCCACGGCGAAGACTTCACCATGGGCGCCCTGATCCTGGGCGCCCGCTATATCGCGGAGAAGAAGGCGAAGCCGGAGGAGACGGCGAAAAAGTAGCGTTGCTGTCAGTGGCTCGGCATGGCGAAGCGCATGAGGCTGTAGACGGTCACGACCAGTCCCGTCAGCGCGACATACATGTGCCAGTAGCTCGGCAGATGCTTCATGGACAACTGCACCTCGAGGACGCCCTTGCCCATGGTCTTCATCTCGGACTTGATCTCACCGACATCCTTCTCGAGCACCGAGATGCGCGAATCCATCTGCTCGAAACGGCGATCCATCCGCCCTCCGAGCTCCTGGATCGCGGCGAGGATTGCTTCACGCTCGCTGCTGGGAATCTTGCCGAAGGTTCCGCCAGTCATCATCAGCCCCGCCATCGTATTCCAGGTCCGGCACTTCCACCGTCCCCAAAAAGTAGCATGGTGTGGCGGAGCGCTCCAGAAAACATTCCGGATCATCGGGAATGACATACTGTCGCATTCCGAGAGCCGCCAGGATATCCACAACCGTCCATGCCGGCCCGTTTTGAAACACTCCGGCGGACCTGAACGTCCCACAAGTAAACAATGACCACAGTCAAAGTCGGGAAAAGACCTCGCAACCCAGCAATTACAAGGTATTCCAGATCACCCAATAACTGGCACGGTGTTTGCTAACTATCACAGGCACAACAAAGCACCGCCCATGATGCGGTGCAATAAACAAGGAAGTAGTGCGGGGAAACGGCCATGACAGCAGCACGGCGGAAAATTTCTGCATCCTGAGCGCATGCCACGCTCCGGAACGTCATGGATCGCCATCCCGGACTGAACTCAAGCCGGTCTGAAGAGCCGGCCAAGGCGGAAACCTGTCGTCCAACGAGATTCCAGCCAACGAATTCCAGGGAGTAAACCATGCCTGACGGTTTGACGCTCAACAAGATCATCGCTCAGAAGGGCATCAGCATCGGCGAAGCGGCGCGCCGGGTCGCGGACTTGGGCTGGACGCCATCCTATGTCCAGGAGGCAATGACCTTCCCGACCGACTACAAGATCTCCAAGGCACCCAAGGACCCCATGAAGCAGGTCCTGCGGTCGTACTTCCCCATGCAGGAAGAGAAGGACAACAGGGTTTACGGCGCGCTCGACGCGGCGCTGCGCGGCGACATGTTCCGCAACGTGGAGCCCCGCTGGGTCGAATGGATGAAGCTGTTCCTGGCGATCATCCCCTTCCCCGAGATCTCGGCCGCGCGCTCCATGGCGATGGTCGGCCGGCTGGCGCCGGGTGATGACCTGCGCACCGGGTTCACCATGCAGATGGTCGACGAGTTCCGGCACTCGACCATCCAGATGAACCTGAAGAAGTGGTACATGGAGAACTACATCGACCCGGCCGGGTTCGACATCACCGAAGCGGCGTTCGGCAAGTGCTACGCCACCACCATCGGCCGGCAGTTCGGCGAAGCCTTCGTGACCGGCGACGCGATCACCGCCGCCAATATCTACCTGACCGTCGTCGCCGAGACGGCCTTCACCAACACCCTGTTCGTCGCGATGCCGTCGGAGGCGGCCCGCAACGGCGACTACGCCCTGCCGACCGTGTTCCTGTCGGTCCAGTCGGACGAGAGCCGCCACATCGGCAACGGCCACTCGCTGCTGATGTCGATCCTCAACAACCCCGACAACCACCAGCTCCTGGAACGCGACCTCAAATACGCGTTCTGGCAGAACCACGCGATCGTCGACGCCGCCATCGGCACCATCATCGAGTACGGCACGACCAACCGCGACAAGAACAAGGAGAGCTACGCGGAGCTGTGGCACCGCTGGATCTTCGAGGACTACTACCGGACCTACATGCTGCCGCTGGAGAAGTACGGCATCAAGATCCACCACGACGACGTCCACGAAGCCTTCGACCGGATCGTCAAGAAGAACTACGTCCACAAGGTCGCCCAGTTCTTCTCGGCCGGCTGGTGGGCCAACTTCTGGCGCATCGAGGCGATGACCGAGCGGGACTTCGAGTGGTTCGAGCACAAGTATCCGGGCTGGTATGACGAGTTCGGCGCCTGGTGGGAGAACTACGCCAAGCTCAGCAAGCCCGGCAACCCGCCGATCACCTTCGTGGACACCGGCTACGTCTATCCTCACCGCTGCTGGTCCAACCTGGTGCCCTGCCTGATCCGCGAGGACATGGTGGTCGACGAGGTTGACGGCCAGATCTACACCTACGGCCACGAGGTGGACCGCTGGACCCACAAGGTGGCTTTCCAGGGCGAGTACGAAGGCAGGCCGACCCCCGCCATGGGCCGTTTCAGCGGCCACCGCGAGTGGGAGAGCATGTACCACGGCTGGGACCTGGCCGACGCGATCAAGGACATGGGCTTCGTCCGACCCGACGGTAAGACCCTGATCGCCCAGCCCCACCTGTCGTTCGACGAGAAGGACATGTGGACCCTGGACCATGTGCGCGGCTACGAGATCAAGAGCCCCCTGATCACGCTCCGCGAAATGACCCCCGAACAGCGCGAGAAGCACATCGCCGAATACAAGAAGGGCTTCAAGGTCCATCGGGTCTGACGCCCGGCCGGAAAAGGGGAGCGCCCGGTCGGCGCTCCCCGACTTCCGCCGGAGATAGCCAGACCTTCGTCCAGGGGAAACGCACATGACGCAGAACCCGTTGGCCGCCCGCGCGGTCCACACGGTCCTGTTGCAGCCCGCCGGCATCGAAATGGAAGTCGAGGAAGGGGAAACCGTTCTCGATGCCGCGTTCCGCCAGGGCATCTCGCTGATGCACGGCTGCAAGGAAGGACAATGCTCCAGCTGCAAATCGGTGCTGATCGACGGTGACGTCGAACTGCTGAAATACTCCACGTTCGCGCTGTCCGAGATGGACCGCGACACCAACCACATCCTGCTCTGCCGCACGCTGGCCTACAGCGACATCGAAGTCGAGCTGCTGAACTACGACGAGGACCTGCTGTCGCGCTCGATCGCGGTCAAGGACTTCGCGGCCCGGCTGACCGGCATCGTCCCGCTGACCCACGACATCTTCCGCCTGGAACTGGAGATCGAGCAGCCGCTGAAGTTCTGGGCCGGCCAGTACGTGGACATCACCATCCCGGGCAAGGGCATCACGCGCTCGTTCTCCATGGCGAACCCGCCGGGCGAGCCCCGCCGCCTGCACTTCATCATCAAGAAATACGCCCAGGGCGCCTTCTCCGCCCAGCTCGACGGCAGCCTGAAAGTCGGCGACAGCCTTATGCTGCGCGGCCCCTTCGGCACCTGCCTGCGGCGCGAGAACCGCTCCGGCCCGATGGTCCTGGTGGGAGGGGGCTCGGGCATGTCGCCCCTGTGGTCGATCCTCCAGGACCAGATCGGATGCGGCGAGCCCGCCCGGCCGATCCGCTTCTTCTACGGCGCGCGCCAGGCCCGCGACCTGTTCTATCTCGACCGTTTCGCCGAGCTGACCGAACGGCTGCCCGACTTCCGCTTCATCCCGGCGCTGTCCGACGCGGCGCCCGAGGATGCCTGGGACGGCGAAACAGGCTTCATCCACGAGGTGGTGCGCCGGCATCTCGGCACCCTCGGCGACGTGGCGGACATCGACGTCTATTCCTGCGGGCCGCCGCCGATGATCGACGCCCTGCTGCCGGTGCTCCAGATCGCCGGCGTCGAACCGGACCGCATCTATTTCGACAAGTTCACGCCCGCCCTTCGGTAGGGACCGGTCGCCAACTTTTGCAAACGGGGAGGAAAACAAAAATGACGGCACAGGTTCAGGAAACGGAAGTCAAGTCCGGCGCCGCCGGCGCGAAGAAGTTCCCGGGATGGGACAGCCGGAAATACAATTACTACGAACCGAAGGGCCGCAAGGCGACCCATTACGAGGACATGACGGTAGACGTCCAGCCCGATCCGGAACGCTACCTGCTCCAGAACTGGATCATCTCCTTCGCCGACGGGACGCCGACCTACTACAAGGGCTGGACCAAGCTCCAGTCGTCGGACTGGCACAAGTTCCGCGCTCCCGACCAGGAGTGGGAGCGGACCCATTACCAGCGCCAGTCCACCATCGAAGGCATGATCAAGAACGTCGTGGACAACGCCCGCAAGTCGGGCGCTCCGTCGCGCTTCGATCCCCGCTGGGTCAAGATCCTCCAGGACCATGTCGGCGCCTACAAGCATGCGGAGTACGGGCTGGGCAAGGCGACCATGCATGCCCAGCGCTACGGCTACACGCAGATGGTCAACAACGCGATCCTGACCAACTCGTCCTACAAGCTGCGCTTCGCCCAGGATCTGACGCTGTACCTGAGCGAGATCGGCATGGACCTTCCCGTGTTCGACGCGACCGCCGGCAAGACCCACTGGCTCGAAGACCCGGTCTGGCAGGGCACGCGCGAGGCGACCGAGGCCGTCATGGGCGCCGAGGATTACCTTGAGCAGTATTTCGCGACCAACGTCGTGTTCGAGCCGCTGGTCGCCGAGCTGTTCCGCAGCGGCTTCGTCATGCAGCTTGCCGCCGCCCAGAACGACTTCGCCACTCCCGCGGTCGTGTCGGCGGCCGAGGCCGACTACGAGCAGAACCTCGCCAACTCGGTCGAGCTTTTCCATCTGCTGGCCCAGGACCCCGAGCATGGCGAAGCAAACCGCAAGGTCATGGAAGGCTGGCTCGAAAAGCACGGCACCCTCTGCGTCAAGGCGGCGAACCAGTTGCAGCCCGTCTGGTCGCAGCCCCGCGTCAAGGCGGCCCAGTTCACCGACGCCTTCGCCGCGTCGTCGAACCGCCTGAGGGCGATCTGCGCCGAGATCGGCATCGAGGTGCCCGCCACCGTCGAGATAGCACCCGCCCCTGCCCAGCCGGCCGCCGACGCCTGAAAACCCCGGATCGAGAGAGGAGAAAAGAGACATGAGCGTCGCCCATGACTTCAACATCTTCAAGCCCATGCAGGACCTGACCTTCGAGCACACGATCTCGCACCAGTGCGGCGTCACCATGAACGACAGCGTCGAGGCGCGCTGCATCGCCGAGGTGATGGAGAGCAAGCCGGGCATCAAGGTGACCTACATGCCGGCCATGATCCGCATCGACGGCGAAGGCAAGATGGAGTTCAAGATGGACGAGATCAGCGAGGCGCTCGGCCGCGAGATGACCCCGCACCTGTTCGAGATCTCCACCTCCACCCATTACGGCCGCATGGTCATGATCGACGACAACACGGTCGTGCTGTTCGGCAACATGGACGACGCTCTCGAATACACCTGACCCGACAAGACCCAATCAAGAACCGATCGGCGGAGGAAACGATGTTCAAGACGGCGGAAGGCGAGGAAATCTTCATCATCGACGGCCATACCCACCTGTGGGACGGCAGCAAGGAGAACCAGAAGAACATCCACGGCGGACAGTTCATCGACTGCTTCTACGGGTACCATACCGCGCTCAGCCCCAAGGAGTATGTCTGGCCCAAGGAGAAGTTCGACAAGTACGGCGCCGAGACCATGTACAACGACCTGTTCGTCGAGGGCTACGACGACATGGCGATCTTCCAGCCCACATACCTGAAGGACTTCTACGTCAACGGCTTCAACACGACGGAGCAGAACGCCGTCCTGAAGGAGAAGTATCCCGACCGCTTCATCCTCAACGGCGCCTGGGACCCGCGCGACGGCGAAGCGGGCATCGAGGCGCTGCACGAGCTGGTCGAGAAGTACAAGATCCAGGGCGTCAAGCTCTACACCGCGGAGTGGAAGGGCGCCAGCAAGGGCTGGAAGCTGACCGACGAGTGGGCGCAGCGCTATATGGCCGAATGCGTCAAGCTGGGCGTGAAGAACATCCACGTCCACAAAGGGCCGACCATCCTGCCCCTGAACCGCGACGCCTTCGACGTGGCCGACATCGACGATGCGGCGACCAGCTTCCCCGAGCTGAACTTCATCGTCGAGCATTGCGGCCTGCCCCGGCTGGACGACTTCTGCTGGATCGCGGTGCAGGAGCCGAACGTCTATGGCGGGCTGGCGGTGGCCCTGCCCTTCATCCACAGCCGACCCGACTATTTCAACCAGGTCATCTCCGAGCTGCTGTTCTGGCTCGGGCCCGACCGGCTGCTCTACGGCAGCGACTACGCGATCTGGTCGCCCAAGTGGATGGTCGAGAAGTTCATGGCGCACGAGCTTCCCGACAATATCAAGAAAGACAAGGGCGTCGATCTCGACCTTGACGCCAAGCGCAAGATCCTCGGGCTCAACGCCGCGAAGCTCTACGGCATCGACGTGCCGGCCCACAAGGCCAAGCTTAGCGGCACCGCGCCGGCCGGCGCCGAGGAGAAGACCATGGCGCAGGTCGCCGAAGTCCTGGGAGACTGACGCCCATGACCCTTCACGTCACCTCGGGCGATCCCCGCGTGGCGGAGGTGTGGGCGAGCTTGGCATCGGTGACGGACCCCGAACTCGATGAGTCCGTGACGGAGCTCCGCTTCGTCACGCAGGTCGAAGTGGACGCGGAGGACCGCGTCCACATCGGGTTCCGATTGCCGACATACTGGTGCGCCGCCAACTTCGCCTTCCTGATGGCCGACGACATGCGCGTCGCGGTCTCCTCCCTCCCCTGGGTCCGGCAGGTCCTGGTCGACCTGCGCGACCACATGTATTCCGACACCATCAACGAGGGGCTCGCCCAGGGCCGCTCCTTCAAGTCCACCTTCAGCGACGAGGCCGCCGACGAGGACCTGGACGACTTGCGCCGGACCTTCCGGATCAAGGCGTTCCAGCGCCGGCAGGAAGCGGTGATCCGCCACCTGCTCGACCGGGGCTGGACGGTCCAGGCGATCCTCGATCTGGACTGCCCGCACCTGGCGACGCTGGCGATCGACGATCCCGAAGCCGCCCGCCAGCGCAGCCGCTACCTGGAGATCCGCCGCGAGTTCGGCGGCTCCGGCGACATGGCCTTCACCACGGCGCAAGGCGAACCGGTCGATCCCCGGAACTTCGCCGAATACCTGTCGCTGCTGCGCCGGGTCCGGATCAACACGGAGTTCAACGGGCATCTCTGCCGGGGCCTGCTCCAGGCCCGCTACGACGATCCCGCACCAGACGGGGAACCCACCCTGGCCGACTTCATCGCCGGCCGGGTGGCAACAGGGAACACGGGAGGGAATGACGGATGCCGAAAATGATGCTCCACCGCGCCGAGGCGCGCGCCGCTCTCGGCCGGGGCGTCGAGAAGCTGACCCTGGCGGTCCAGGGCACCCTCGGCCCCAAGGGCATGAACGCGATCATCGACCGTCCCATCGGCACGCCGATCGTCTCCCGGGACGGGGTCAGCATCGCCGACGAGGTCGAGCTGGAATGCCGGTTCGAGAACATGGGCGCCCAGGTGGTGCGGGAGGTTTCCAAACAGACCAACGAGATCGCCGGTGACGGCACCACCACCGCCACCGTGCTCGCCAACGCGCTGATCCAGGGCGGGTTGAAAGTGCTGGAGAACCAGGGAAGCCCCGTGGACCTGGTCGCCGGCATCGACCGGGCCGCCGGCGCCGTGATCGACGCGCTGAAAAGATCCGCCAAGCCGCTCTCCGGCCATACGCAGCTGGAAGCGGTCGCCACCATCGCCGCGACCGATCCAGCATTGGGGCATCTGGTCGCCGAGGCACTGCGCCGGGTCGGAAGCGACGGTATCGTCGAGGTGACGTTCGGCCCGGGCATCGAGACGACCCTGGAAGTGGTCGAAGGCATGTCGTTCGACCGGGGCTACATCTCCCATCACATGGTCACCGACGTGGAGACCATGCGGGCCATCCTGGACGATCCGCTCATCCTGATCACCGACCAGCGGATCGCCTCGCCCGACCAGATCGCCCATATCCTGACGGAGGTCTATGCCACCGGCCACCCGCTGCTGATCATCGCCGACGAGCTGGCCCCCGAAGTCGTGGTGACCCTGATGGGGATGCGGCGCAACGGGGCGGGCTTGGCGGTCGCGGTCAATCCGCCGGAATTCGGCCACTGGCGGAAGGCCATGCTGGAGGACATCGCGATCCTGACCGGCGGACGGGTGATCGCCCGCGACCTCGGCGGCCGGCTGGAGCAGGTCACCCTGGAGGACCTTGGAAGTGCCGATCAGGTCCGGGTCGGCCAGAGCTTCACCTCCCTGATCCGGGGCCACGGCGATCCCGAACTCATCCGCGCCCGCCGCGTCCAGGTCCAGCGCCAGTTCGACGCGGCTCCGCCCAACATCGAGCGGGACAAGTATACCGAACGGCTCGCCAAGCTGACCGGCGGTACCGCCACCATCCTGGCCGGCGGCGCCACCCCGGCGGAGCAGAAGCGCCGGGTCCAACTCCTCGACGACAGCCTCAACGCCGCCCGCGCGGCCGTGGAGGAAGGCGTCGTGCCCGGTGGCGGAACCGCCCTGATCCAGGCAGCACCGGCCCTGGACGCTCTGGCCGACCAGACCTCCGGCGGCGTCCGCGACGGGGTCCGGCTGTTCCAGCGGGCATTGGCGGCACCGCTCGGCTGCATCGCCGAGAATTGCGGCCTCGCGGCGAACGACATAACGGCCCGCGTGGCCGAGGCGCCCAGGGGCACCGGGTTCGACGCCCGGACCGGCCAGTTCACCGACCTGATAGAGGCCGGCGTCACCGATCCGGTCAAGGTCACCATGACGGCGGTGCGCAACGCCTCGTCCGCCGCGTGCCTGATCCTGAACACCCACACGCTGATCGCGGACAGGCCCGACGGGTCCGATCCCACGGCCGGCCCGGCGCTCGGCGCCGGAGCGGAGAAGCTTGGCCGCGACTAAGCTTGGTCGGCAGTGAGATCCGCCGCTACCTGCCGGCCGGGGGTGCGACGCACGGGGCAAACCGCCGGCCCCGTGCGTCAATCTTATGCTGGCACGGGAGAATCGAAGGAGAGTGCAAGAAGATATCACCCAAACTTTATTGTTACTCAAGGACTGCCCACAGTGTAAACTCCGTGTTCCGGACCGCGCCGTCTGAGCACCAATAATAGGATCCGGGCGAGGGAGTGTGAATACATGCCCAAGACGGGAATCGGGGCGACGATGTCGCCCCGTGCCGCTGCCCATGCCGATGAAGCGTCGATCATGCGGGCGTGGGAGGATTTCCTGGCCGGCGTCGACACCCATCCACCGGTCCGGAACGTGGTCGTCAATTCCTGGCGGCGCAGCCTGGAGAGCGGCGTAAACGCCCACGGCTCGCGCGCGCCCCTGGCGGTGCGGGACGACGGGCTGCACCATCTCCGCATCCGGAACCGCGACCTGCTGACGGGAGCGGCCGGCACCCTCGCCGAAGCGGTCGACCTGTTCATCGGCACCGGGTCGATCATGCTGGTCACCGACCCCGAAGGCGTCGTCCTGACCACGGTGGGCGACCGCGCGACGCTGGAAGCCGGCCGGGAGATCCACCTGGAACCCGGCGGCGCCTGGCACGAATCGGTGGCAGGAACCAACGGCATCGGCACGGCGCTGGTCACCCGGCAGCCGGTCCTGGTCCATGCGACCGAGCATTTCTGCGCCGGGGTCAAGACCTGGACCTGCGCCGCGGCGCCCATCCGCGACCCGATCGACGGGTCCCTGGTGGGGCTGCTCGACATCTCCGGCCCGCGCCAGACCTTCCAGCGCCACAACCTGGCGCTCGCCGTCGTCGCCGCCCGGCAGGTCGAATGGGCCATGGCCGACCAGGCCCGGCAGGAGCGTGTCAAGCTGCTGGAGGCCTGCGTCGCCAAGCTGCCGACCTGGGTCGAGGACGGCATCATCGCGGTGGACCGCAAGGGACGCGTCCTGCACATGAGCGAACGCGCCCGCGGCCTGCTGGAACACGGCTCGGGTCCTGCCCGCGTGGTGCTCGACAAGGAGTCCCGGGTCGCCAGCCTAGACCCGTCCTGCTGGCCGGCCGAGTGGACCAAGCCGCTGACGGTGGACGGCGAGACCCTGGGCGCTCTGCTGGTCATCCCGGCCAAGCCCCGACGCACGGCCAGGTCGGCGGGCCCGCGCCACGAGGCCGACTCGCGGCGGGGCAGTTTCGCCGCCATCGTCGGCTCCAGCCCCGCCGTCCGCACCGCCATCGACCGCGCCCGCAGGCTGGCGGGCCGCCGGGCGCCCGTGCTGATCGAGGGCGAGACCGGCACCGGCAAGGAACTGTTCGCCCGCGCCGTCCATGGCGAGGGTGCCGCGTCGCCGTCGGATCCTTTCGTCGCGTTCAACTGCGGTGCCGTTTCCAAGGAACTGGTCGCCAGCGAATTGTTCGGCTATGTGCGCGGCGCCTTCACCGGGGCGGCCAACGAGGGGCGGCTCGGCCGGTTCGAACTGGCGAACGGCGGCACCCTGTGCCTGGACGAGATCGGCGAACTGCCGCTCGATCTCCAGCCCTACCTGCTCCGCGTCCTGGAGGAGGGCATCGTCTACCGGGTCGGCGACAGCGAGCCGCGGCACGTCGATGTGCGCCTGATCGCGATGACCAACCGCAACCTGCGCGACGAGGTCGCCGCCGGCCGGTTCCGGCAGGACCTTTATTACCGGATCAGCGTGACGACGGTCCGCATCCCGCCGCTCCGCGACCGCGCCGGCGACACCGACCTGCTGGTTCCCCATTTCAACGAGTTGCTCGCCCGCCGCCACGATCTGGCGCCGAAGCGGTTCGAGCCGGCCGTGATGGACGCGCTGCGCCGCCACTCCTGGCCCGGCAACGTGCGCGAATTGCGGAACGTGGTCGAAAGCCTCCTACTGATGAGCGACGAGGAGGTCGTCACGCTCGCCGACCTGCCGCCCGACATCGTCCCGGCCCCGGCCGAACCGGCGGCGACCCACCGTCTCGACCGGTTGGAGCGCCAAGCGATCGAGGCCACCATCGCCGCCCATACCGGCAACCTGACCAGCGCCGCCCGCGAGTTGGGCATTTCCCGGACGACGCTCTACCGCAAGATGGAGCAGTACGGGCTGGAGCGGTATCAGTAATCCCGGCCGGGACGCGGCTTGTAGACCGGCAGCGAGACCCCGAAGGCGATTCCGATGGCGCGGATCCCGAAGGCGGTCAGGAAACCCGCCCCCTGAGACCACACGGTGTCCGTCCCCGCCAGGATCAGCAGAAGATAGGCCAGGGCGCCGGCCGCCGCGGCGGTCGCATAGATCTCCTTGCGCAGGATCAGCGGGACCTCGGCGCACAGCACGTCGCGGATGATGCCGCCGAAGGTAGCCGTCATGACGCCCAGGATCACGGCGACCGGCAGCGGTGCTTCTGCCCCCAACGCCTTTTCCGCCCCGGTCACGCAGAACAGCGCCAGCCCGGCGGCATCGGCCCAGAGCAGGACCTTGTAGCGCGACTCCAGGTAGGGTGCCGTGAAGAACAGCAGCACGCCGACGCCGATGCAGGTCATCACGTATTCCGGCGCCGAGATCCAGTAGACCGCCCCCTGTCCCAGCAGCAGGTCGCGCATGGTGCCGCCGCCGATGCCCGTGACGGTGGCGATCAGGCAGAACCCGACGATGTCCATCTGCTTGCGCGATGCCGTCAGCGCGCCGCTGGCGGCGAACACCGCGACTCCGCAGAGGTCGAGCCAGGCGATCCATTGGTCCAACGCGTATCTCCCATGCCGATGGTTTGGGCCCACACCTTCTATACAGGCGTGCCCAACGGTGCGAAGCTGGGCCGAGATATCCCCCCGCGACGCAGAAAACTCAATGACATCGCTGTCCGCAAGGCGGGCCCGGCCCGTCGATCCGCCCGAACGGGCGAAGCCCGTAGACCCGCGGTGGCTCGCCATCGTCCTCAGTTCCCTGATGGCCTTCGCCCCGCTGGCCATCGACATGTATCTCCCGGCCTTGCCGGAGATCGGCCGGAGTCTCGCCGCCTCTCCGGCATCGGTCCAGCTTTCGCTGTCCAGCTTCTTCCTGGGTTTCGGATCCGGCCAGTTGGTCTGGGGACCCTTGGGCGACCGGTTCGGCCGGCGCGGACCGATCACCGCCGGCATCCTGATTTATATCGCCGCCAGCTTCGGCTGCGCGCTGACCACCGACGCGGACCATCTGGTGCTGTGGCGGTTCGCCCAGGCTTTCGGTGCCTGCGCCGCTCCGGTGCTGGCGCGCGCAATGGTGCGCGACCTGTTCCCCCAGGATCAGGCGGCCCGCATGCTGTCGCTGATGATGCTGATCATGGGGGTGGCCCCCATGATCGCCCCGCTGCTGGGCGGCCAGGTGCTGGTGCAGCTCGGCTGGCGCGCGATCTTCTGGGGGCTGGCCGCCTTCGGGCTGGTGGTTCTGCTGGCACTCTTCTCGATCCCGGAAAGCCTCGCCCCGGCGGAGCGCCGGCGGGTCGGGATCGGTTCGATGCTGTCGGGCTACCTGCGCCTGCTCGGCAACCGCTCCTATCTGGCCTACTCCCTCGCGGGCGCCTTCTTCACCGGCGGGATGTTCAGCTACATCGCGGGGACGCCGTTCGTCTATATCGAGTATTTCGGGATATCGCCGCAGTTCTACGGCCTGCTGTTCGGCGTCAACGTCGTCGGCATGATGGTCTTCAACCTGGTGAACCGGCGGCTGGTGCTGGCGGTCGGTTCCGATCGCGCGCTGCGCTACGGAGCGCTCGGCTGCGCCGTGTTCGGCGTCGTCCTGGCGACGGTGGGAGGGACCGGAAGCTTCGGATTGGCGGGCATCGCCGTGCCGCTGTTCTTCTACCTCGCCATGATCGGGCTGGTCGGCGCCAATGCCATGGCGGGCGCCATGTCGGTGGTCCCCGGCATGGCCGGCGCGGCGTCCGGCCTTGCCGGGACGATTCAGTTCGGCGTGGGAGCCGCCGCGAGCGCCCTGGTCGGCTGGCTGTCCGACGGAACGCCCGGGCCGATGGTCCTGGTGATCGGCGTTATGGGGATCTGCTGCGCGCTGGCGGCGATGGCGCTTCCCGACCGCTCGTGAAATCGCGGGCGGCGACCGGGCATGCGGTTCAGGGATTCACCCGCGCCGGTCAATGGCGCTGGTCGTCCGGAAAGACGGAATCGAGCGACTCCGCCGTCAAGGAACGCCGCAAGATCAAATCGAGCTGATCGAAAGGCGTCCTACGAAGCCTTTCCTCGACAGCCGGCGGGATCGATCCGAATCGCGTCTCCAGGGTCAGCCGGATGCTCTCCAGCTTTCCTTCCGTCCTGCCCTCGATCACACCCTTGGCATGACCCTCGTTCAGCCATTGCTGTGCAGCGAGCGATACCATGTCCTGCTCCCGGTTGGGCCTGACCCTGCCGTTCACCATCCTCATCATGTCGACGGAGATCCGCGGGTACATCTCCAGCATATAGTACAGCACTTTCTCCGCCAGGGGCGAGCCCTCGCGCAGGCCCGACAGCACCGCCTCCAGCAACATCTCCGGGTCGGGCTGGCGGTAGACGTACTTCAGCGGCAGCAGCGCCGCCCGGACCTCCGGATCGGAGGACAGCTGGTCGTCGGGGATGGGAACGATGTTGCAGACGACGTAGCGGAAGTCGCGCAGCAGCTCCCGCAGGCCCTCGTCGGCACCGATGACGTCGATGATCGACGTCGGCACCGTCCACGGTCCCCGGCCGTGATAGAACACCAGCGGGACGACCGGGGGCAGCCGGCTCATCCTGGAAGCATCATCACCGACGAAGCTCTCCCAGATGTCGACCAGGTAGCCCAGCACCTGGAGCGGCGTCCGGGGATCGGGGTGGCTCTTGTGCTCCAGAAGCACATAGATCAGCAGGGTGCCGCCGTCGCGCAGGCGGACCGAGAACAGCCGGTCGACCCAGCTCGGAGTCAGCGTCCGGTCGACGAAGCTGCCGTCCAGCGGCACCGGCGGCTCGTCGCCCAGGCGGGCGGCGATCTCGGCCGGCAGGTAGTCGCGGATCAGGATGCCGGCCCGGACCGGATCGTCCAGCAATGCGCGGAACAGAAGGTCGTGCTGCTGGCCCATCGGGAGGCGACCGTCCGCATGCGGTGTAATGATCGCGGCACAAGACAGCCGTCCGGTCCGATCAGCAATGCGGCATCTCGCCGTGCGTCAGGCGGCCTTGCGAAGCTGATCGTTGGCGGGCTGACCCTGGAAGTTCGCGCTGCCGGTGCTGCCGGCGCCCTCGGCCTGTTCGTCCCGGGTCAGCTTGCGCGCGATCACGGTGGTCACGGCGAAATGAACGATGGCGATCAGGACGAGCAGGGTGACGACGTTGGCGGTGGCTTCGGTGAGCATTGGATTATTCCTGTCTTGGAAGTTCGTTTGTGCAGTGCGGTAAACATGGCTCCGGCACGACCCACGTGTCAAATACGGCATGGTGTATTTTGTATACCAAGATTGGGGAGCTGCCTTGCGTTTCGCGGATAGGTAACGCAAAACCGATCGAAACCTTTATCGGCGCCGTGTTTCGGATGTCCTTCGCGAATACCCGGCAGCTTTCGCGGGTTCGCACTGCCAGTCATTCAGCTTCGGAAACATTATGACGCACCGCAACATGGAAAAGCCATTTCCTTGCCTCCCGACATCCGTTTCCCATGATTTCAGTGCCGGCCGGAAGGACGCTGTACGGTCCATCGGCCGGGGCGCCGCTTCGACAAGCCCCAGAACCAGGCGATGTGCTCGACGCAGGCTATGCCCATGTCGAAGACATGGGGCGCCGTCATGACCGACCGCGCGCCACTGCCGGTCCGCACCGGCGTGCCATGCGCCATGCCCTTGACGACATATTCCTCGACGACCGCCTCGCCGGCCCGGTTCAGCCAGGCGCGCCGCATATGTCCGTTGACCTTGTCCACCGTGCCGGGACTCCGGGGCAGCCGGTGGACGCCCACCCACTGCTTGACGATTTCCGCGCCATTGGCGGGATTGACGGTCCGATCCGAATCGCCGTGCCAGACCGAAACACGCGGCCACCGGCCCCGGTGCGACGAGGCGGCTCGGACCAGTCCCGCCCAGACGATGGATGGCCTGACCCGACCGTGGACCATGGCATTGAGCGCATCCATCCTGCCATAGGCGGCCTTGTAGGGCATGCCGGCGATCACCGCGCCGCCCGCGAAGACGTCCGGATATGTCGCGAGGAGCGTGGCGGTCATCGCGCCGCCGGCCGACAGGCCGGTCACATAGATGCGGTCGCCGTCGAGCCGATGGTCGGCAACCATCCGGTCGACCATCTGGCGAATCGACAGGGGCTCCCCCTGGTCCCGCTCCATGTCGCCCGGCGAGAACCAGCCGAAGCACCTATTGAAGTTGTTCGCCCGCCTCTGTTCCGGCAGAAGCAGCGCAAAGCCGAGGCGGGCGGCCAGCCGTGACCATCCGATGCCATGGTCCAGGCTCGCCGCCGTCTGCCCGCATCCGTGCAGGGCCACGACCAGCGGAGCGTTCGCGGACAACCTTGGCGGCACATATCCATACATCCGGAGATTTCCGGGATTCGAACCGAACTCCTCCACCTCCACGATGTCGGGTCGCCATGATGGTGCGGCATGTCCGGAACCCGGGTTCCGGAACGCCGTCGCAACCCTGCCTGTCGCTCGGGCCATTGCCCTGCCTGCCGAAGTGATTGGAATTGCTGGGGAACCGGCCTCGTCGGCCGCCCGCTACCGGGAATGAACCCGTCGGGAAAGGGACTCGTTCCTTCGCAGTTGCGAAATCGTGGCAAGTCGCCGGAGGTGCCCTTGAATGCGGCAGGAACGTGTGCCTTATTTTTGGGCATAGTTACAAAAAAAGGATATAAGAAAGTTGGAGCATTAAGCAGTTGGCAAGCGCGCCGATATGTGCAAAAAAAAGCCGCCCCGAAAGGCGGCCTGAGTCTAGGGAGGAAACGCCCAAAGAGGCGTATGCAGCATCGCTGCTGCGATATCGAAGTTACCCGAAATCGGAACTCGATCAATGGGAAAGGCAGGTCGTCAGATCTGCCCTTCGCCATTTGCATGCCCGCACACCCGCTTACGGGCATGCGAAGGGCGCCAAGGCACGGATACCCCTTTCGAAAAGTTGCGTCAGGTACGGAGCACTTCGAACCGCGCCTCCTTCCGGTCGCCATTTCCCGCGCCCGGTATGCCACCAAACTCTTGTCAGACCAGCTATTCTCTCCCTGCCTATACCGTTCGAACGATGGCGGCTGGCGAGATACGCCGATCTATCCCTAAAATTCTATTAATTTCCCCTTTATATTGGTCATTTTTTGGACCATTCTTGGTCTCAAGAAGGTCACAACCCGCAAACGACTTACCAACCGGCCCCCCTCGTCTAGCTGCGCGGCAGCAATTTATAGGAACCCAAAGTCATGAACGCCAACGGCCGCACGATCCTCGTTGAATCCAACCGTCTTTTCCGTGAAGGACTGAAGCATCTGCTGGCTGGCACCCGCTTCGAGGTCGGTGCCGAGTTCAACACCATGGAGCAGGCGATCACCCACGACGGCCAGGAGGGCCTCGGGCAGAACGCCGAGCCGGCGCTGGTGATCACCGGACAGGCCATCAAGGCCGCCGCCGACCTGCAGCAGCTCCGGGACACCTATCCCGCTGCCCGTATCGTCGTGCTGGCCGACGACATGTCGGTGGACATGCTGCGCGAGGCGATGGGCGGCGGCGCGGACGGCTTCCTGATCAAGAACGTCTCGCCCGAAGCGCTGATCCAGTCGCTTCAGCTCATCATGCTGGGCGAGAAGGTGTTCCCGACCAATCTTGCCGCGATGCTGCTCGACATCAACGCGCCGTCGCCGCAGAACTCGATCCGCGGCCTGTCGCCCCGCGAGCAGGAGATCCTTCAGTCGCTGGTAACCGGTGCCAGCAACAAGATGATCGCGATCCGGCTCGGCATCACCGAGGCGACCGTCAAGGTCCACCTGAAGACGCTGCTGCGCAAGATCGATGTCAACAATCGCACCCAGGCGGCGATCTGGGCCATGAACAACGGCTTCTCGGCGGAAGGCTCGGGCACGCCGACCCGCAATCTCCAGGCGGTTTCCGCCTGAGGCGGAGCCCTTCCCCCGGGGAGCACTCCCCGGGGGTCGCGACAGGAACCAGGACGGCGACAACAGGCTGCGGACGGGACTTTCCATGAGCGATCACTCCAGACTTCACACGATTCCTGTCAAACTCGGTCTCAGCGAGCATTATCTGGTGGGTCGCATGCTGATGCTCCGGGAGCGGCTCACGCCGCAGCAGTGGAACGTCTACGACCGCAGCGCGGAGGCGATCTGCAACCAGATCCTGAGCCGGCTGCCCGCCGACAACCCCGACTCCGCCAAGTGGGACAACCGCCGCAAACGGGACTGAGGCACACGGCCGAAGCCGGTATTGCGCCGATCCGAACGGCCGCGCCCCGGGCAACGGGGCGCGGCCGTTCGCCGTTCTGCGAAATGCAAGTGACGGCTCGGAACTGTTTTTAATTCAGTCTGAAAAACGCAATAAACGAGGAGGGATTAATCCCCTGGACAAAAGCATCATCGCGGTGCAACAAAGCTACCTTTTCCCGCATCGGCTGTTACTCTGATACCGAAGTGCGAAAGCCATATCCAAGAGCGTCGATCCCCCAACGGACGCCAAAAGAAGGAACAGCTTGATGCAACTCAAGATCATGGGACTGATCCTCGCCGGCGGCAAAGGCACGCGGCTGTTTCCGTTGACGAAGGAGCGGGCGAAGCCGGCCGTACCCTTCGGCGGCAAGTACCGCATCGTCGATTTCGTCTTGAGCAATTTCATCAACTCGGGAATTTTCTCGATCTATGTCCTGATACAGTTCCGCAGCCAGTCCCTGCTCCAGCATCTGCGCGATGGCTGGCAGTTCGGCGGACTGCTGCAGGAACAGTTCATCATCCCGGTGCCGGCCCAGATGCGCTCGCCCGGGGAGACCTGGTACAGCGGCACGGCCGACGCCGTGGCCCAGAACTGCAACCTGATCGAACAGTCCCGGCCCGACCTCGTCGTGCTGTTCGGTGCCGATCACATCTACCGGATGGACATCCGGCAGATGATCGAGTTCCACTCGCGCAAGAATGCCGGCGTCACCGTCGCCGTGATCCCGGTGGACAAGAAGTACGCCAAGGAGTTCGGCGTGATCGAGGTGGACGAGGACGGGCGGATCATCGGCTTCGTCGAGAAGCGCGAGGATGCCCCGACCATGCCGGGCGACCCGACCAAGGTCCTGGCATCCATGGGCAACTATATCTTCTCGACCGACCTGTTGCTGAAGATGGTCTACGACGACGTCAAGAATCCGAACAGCTCCCACGACTTCGGCAAGGACATCCTGCCCGACCTTGTCGGCAAGGTCGAGATGTTCGCCTACGACTTCCAGACCAACCGGATCGCCGGCGACCCGCCGGACCGGGTCCCCTACTGGCGCGACGTCGGCACTCTGGACGCCTATTACGAAGCCAGCATGGATGTCCGCGCGATCGATCCGCCGCTCAACCTCTATAACCGCCAGTGGCCGCTGCGCACCTCCGGCTATTCCGACCCGCCGGCCAAGTTCGCCTTCGACGAGGACGAGCGCCGGGGACAGGCGATCGACAGCATGCTTTCCGGCGGCTGCATCGTTTCGGGCGGCATCGTCAAGCGCTCGGTGCTCGGCCGCTGGGTGCGAGTCCATTCCGGCGCCCTGGTCGAGGACAGCGTGATCTTCGACAACGTGGACATCGGCCGCCGGGCCAGGATCCGCCGCGCGATCATCGAGAAGAACGCCCGCATCCCCGCCGACGCCGTGATCGGCTACGATCTCGATGAGGACCGCAAGAAGTACCATGTCACCGAAAGCGGAATCGTGGTCATCGACGGCACCCGCTCGCCGGTGCCGCTGGGCCACATCACCGTCTGAACCGGTACCCGGCCCACCAAGGCCGGCTCACGGCGCGTCATTATACCGATCAAGCGAACAGGAACAGGAATGGCTCCGGTGATCGTTCAAACCACCCCCTTCGACGACCAGAAGCCGGGCACCTCGGGACTGCGCAAGAAGGTGGCCGTCTACAGTCAGCCGCACTACGTGGCCAACTTCGTCCAGTCGATCTTCGACGCGATGGACGGTATCCGGGGCCAGACCGTCGTGGTCGGCGGCGACGGGCGCTTCTACAACGCGGAAGCGATCCAGATCATCATCAAGATGGCGGCGGCCAACGGCATCGGCCGCCTGCTGGTCGGCCGCGGCGGCATCCTGTCGACGCCCGCCGCGTCCAACGTCATCCGCAAGCACAAGGCGTTCGGCGGGATCATCCTGTCGGCCAGCCATAACCCGGGCGGACCCGACGGGGACTTCGGCATCAAGTACAACACCGGCAACGGCGGCCCGGCACCGGAGCGGATCACCGACGCGATCCACCGCCGGACCGGCGAGATCACCGAGTACCGGACGGTGGAGGCTCCGGACCTCGACCTCGACCGGCTGGGCGAAACCCGGCTCGACGGCATGGCGGTGGAGATCATCGACCCGGTCGCGGACTATGCCGGGCTGATGGAAAGCCTGTTCGACTTCGACCGCATCCGCGCGATGTTCCAGGGCGGCTTCCGCATGACCTTCGACGCGCTCAGCGCGGTCACCGGCCCCTATGCCACGGAAATCCTGGAGAACCGGCTGGGCGCTCCCGCCGGGACCGTGCTGAACGGGACTCCCCTGCCCGACTTCGGCGGGCACCACCCCGATCCCAACCCGGTCCATGCCCACGACCTCGTCGCCGCCATGACCGGGGCGAACCCGCCGGACTTCGGCGCCGCGTCCGACGGCGACGGCGACCGCAACATGATCATGGGGCCGAATCTTTTCATCACGCCCAGCGACAGCCTGGCGGTCCTGGCGGCCAATGCCCATCTGGCTCCAGGCTATTCAGCCGGCCTCAAGGGCATCGCGCGTTCCATGCCGACCAGCCGCGCCGCCGACCGGGTCGCGGCCAAGCTGGGCATTCCCGGCTTCGAGACCCCCACCGGCTGGAAGTTCTTCGGCAACCTGCTGGATGCCGGCATGGCCACCCTGTGCGGCGAGGAAAGCGCCGGGACCGGCTCGGACCATGTCCGCGAGAAGGACGGGCTGTGGGCCGTGCTGCTCTGGCTCAACATCCTGGCGGTCCGGGACGAGCCGATCGGCCGCATCATGACGGGGCATTGGCGCGAGTACGGTCGCGATTACTATACCCGGCACGACTACGAGGACATCGAGACCGCGACGGCGGACGCGCTGATGGCCGATCTGCGGGCGGCTCTGCCGACCCTGCCCGGCAAGGTTTTCGGGGAGACTTCGGTCGAAGCCGCGGACGATTTCGAGTACCGCGATCCGGTGGACGGTTCGGTCGCCAGCCGCCAAGGCGTGCGCGTCACCCTGAAGGACGGCTCCCGCGTGGTCTACCGCCTGAGCGGCACCGGCACCGGCGGCGCCACGCTCCGCGTCTACATGGAACGCTACGAGGCCGATCCGGCCGGCCAGGACAGGGACGCGCAGGAAGCCCTGTCGGGCCTGATCGCCATTGCCGACGGGATCGCCGGCATCCGGTCGCGGACCGGGCGGGAAGCGCCATCGGTCATCACCTGACCGGCGGCCGGGGAGCCGCCCGCAGGGGCGGCCCCGTCAGGAGGAAGCGGTTCCGGCTTCGGAGCCCAGCATCGACTTCAGCGTCCGCAGCATGCCGGCGAGGTCGAGCGGCTTGGTGAAAATCTCGATCGGGCCGTCGATCTCGACCCGGAGACGGTGTTCCACCGCCTCCGACAGATAGCCGCTGGCGACGATCACCGGCAGCCGGGGAGCGGCGACCCGCAGGCGGGCGGCCAACTCGTCACCCGTCATGCGCGGCATCTTCAGGTCGGTGACCACGGCATCGGCCCCGTCGCGTTGCCAGATGTCCCAGGCCTCCTGCCCGTCACCCGCCAGGCTGACCCGGAAGCCGCGCCGCTGAAGGACATTCTCCATCGCCATCGCGGCAAGCACCTCGTCGTCGACGACAAGGATGTGGCGTTGGTCCGACATTGTCCGCTCTCCCTGAACCGTATAGACCCATTGAACACCGGAATCGGGTAATTGGCACTTCCGAAATTGTGCTTATTCCGCAAGCGGCAGCCGGACCTCGAACCGGGCGCCCGTAACCGTGCCGTCCTCGACGATATTGCCGGCCGAAATGCGGCCCGTCATCGCCTCGATGATCCGGAAACAGATGGCGAGGCCCAGGCCGGTGCCGCGCCCCGCCTCCTTGACCGTGAAGAAGGGATCGAAGATGCGGGCCATGTCGCGCGGCTTGATGCCGGTGCCGGTATCGGAAACCCGGATCACGAGCGCGCCCGCCGCGGCGTCGGCCCGGACCGTCACGTCGATCCGGCTGTCCCGGTCGGGCGCCACCGCGACCCTGTCCTGGACGGCGTCGCGGGCGTTCGTCAGCAGGTTCAGTACAACCTGCTCGAGTTGCAGCGGGCGGCCCCGCGCCTGGACCGGCTCCTCCGGCAGGTCGAGCACGACGGTGACTCCCTCCGCCGCGAATTGGCGCTCGATCAGCTGGACCGAGACCCGCAGGCTGTCCCGCACGTCGAACACCTCGGTGGTGCCGGTGTCGCGGCGGCTGAAGACGCGCATGTGGTCGACGATGGCGCGCAGGCGCTGCGCCTGCTCGACCGCCACTTTCATGACCTGCTTCAAATGGTCCCTGTCGAACTCCCCGTCCTCCATGGCCAGCAGCGCGTCCTCGCTCCACAGCGAGATCGCGTTGAGCGGCTGGCTCATCTCGTGGGCTATGCCGGCCGCCATGGTGCCGAGCGTGGCGAGACGGGACGCCTGATCGAGTTCCTCCTCCAATCGAAGCCGTTCGGTGAGGTCGCGGAAAGTGAGAACGATCCCGGCCACCGCGGGCTGGTGCAGCAGGTTGGTCGCGATCACCTCCAGCGTCCGGTAACCGCCCTCGGGCAGTTCCGTCCTCACGGTCCGGCTGACGCTCTCGCCCGGCCGCGACGCCGCGTCGGAGACCAGCTCGGCGACGTTCCCGCCGTCCCCCTGCACGATCTCCGCGGCGGGCCAGCCCAGCAGCGCCGCCTCGGAACGGCCTAGGATCCGGGCGACCGGGCCGCTGGCGAATCCGATGGTGCCTGCATGGTCGGTCAGCACCGTGGCGTCCGACGCATTCTGGACCAACGCCCTGAAGCGCAGTTCGCTGGCCCGCAGCATGCCGGCTTCCCTCTGCGCCAGCCGGCGGTCGACCATCGCCGAGAACAGGGCCATGGACAGAAGCGAGAAACTGACCACCGTCACCAGGGTGCCGACCACGGTCTGGTCGAGCCCGTCGCCGCTCGGGCCGGGCAGATCGGCGTCCACCACGAAAGTCGCGGCCGCCATGCCGGTATAGTGCATGCCGACGACGGCCAGCCCCATGACGCCCGCGGCGGCGAGCCGCTGAAGCCCCGAACCGGTACGGAACGCCAGCCGCAGTGCCGCGACCGAGGCGCCGATGGCGATGAGCACCGAGACGACGACCAGGACGGGATCATAGTCCAGCCTCGCCTGCATCCTCATGCCGGACATGCCGAGATAATGCATGGAAGCGATGCCGGTCCCCATCAGGGCTCCGGCGGCCAGGATTCGCCGGGAGGACGACGCGTCGGCATTGACGACGAACAGGCCGATGCCGGTGACGATGACAGGGAGCAGCAGCGACGCGATGGTGACGCCGGAGTCGTAAGCGACCGGCATCGGCATCATCCAGGCCAGCATGCCGACGAAATGCATCGCCCAGATGCCGCCGCCCATCGCGACGGCGGCGGCGACGATCCAGGTCCTCGCGCCCTGCCCGTCGGCGGTGCGGACGCGGGTAGCCAGATCGAGGGCGGTGAACGAGGCGAAGACGGCGATGGCGTAGGACAGCAGCACAAGCGCGGTATCGTAATGCCCGCTCATGCCCATGATCGTCCCGTCATTTCCAGCCTCCCTTAGGTTGCGAGAGGCTTATACGACGGTCAATGTCCGCTGGCACCTGACCTTTCGGTCCTTTCCTGTTCCGGATAGGAAGGATCTATGCCGAAAGGCGGTGCGCCGGCCGGGTCCTACGCGTCACCGGGTGTCGAACCGCCACCACACGCTAGGCGGCGGCGGACGGTAATAGCGCGGCGGAGCCTGCCAGTGGCGGCGGCCCACGTCGTCATGGCGCCAGATGCGCTCGCGGCGCGTCGCCCGGCGTTCCCCGATGATCTCGCCCAGTTGGACGCAGGCGCGGCGGTTGCCGAAGTCGCAGGCCCGTTTCAAGCTTTGGGACTGGTACGGATTGGACTGGAATTGCCTGCCCCAACGGTCCCCGTGCCGGTCCCGATCGGCCTGGGCCGGGAGAGCGGACAGCAGAAGCAGGGACGCTGATGCGAGCAGGAGCCGGATACCCATGGGGGTCACCTTGCAGATTTGTCTGCAAGGATCAACAGCGGTCCCGGGGGCTTATTCCGCCCCGGCCAGGGGAGCGGCAGAGACGCCGCTCCCCTGGCCGGCCGAACGCGGTCAGAGGCCGGTCGCGGCGGTCTTGGTCGCGGAGTCGACGCGCAGCGTGTCGCCGTCGCGGGACAGCACGAGACGGGCTGCCGGCGAACCCTCGTCACCGGCCAGCTCGATCACGGCGGACTGGCCGGCGGCCAGTTCGTGGATGAAACGCAGGGCCGGCGAACGGTCATCGGCGGCGACGGTGGTGACGACCTCGAACTTGTCCGAAGCGTTGGTGAAATAGACCACGGCGGAGCCGTCACGCAGGGAGACGGTGCGGGCTTGGTCGGCGCTCACGACGTCGGCGGCCGAAGCGGCCGAGGGAACCAGGAGGGCCAAGGCGGCAGCGGCGAGAATGCGACGCATTGTGAAGTCCTTTCGCAGTGCAACAAACTGCGAAGATATATAATAGATTTTGGTTAGGAAAACATGAATTTTTGCACTGCAAAAAAGCTATAGGTGGTCTGCGCCTATGGTATCAGCCCGATCTGGACGCAATGCGACGCTTCCGGGATATGCATACTCGCATTGATTGCCAAGTCGGGCTGACAGCACCTGCGAGCGATGCTGGTCAACCCGACCTGGAAGCCCCGGTTACTTGCGGTCTTTCGGCGGCGTCAGCATCGGCATCCAGAACTGCATGGACATGCGGACCCAGTTCTGGACGAATTCCTGCTGCTGGCGCTGGAATTCGGCGTTCCAGGCGCCGCGCATCATGTTGGCCGACGAATTGAAAGCCGAGAGCCAGACGCTCATGAAGGGGTTCTTGGCGGTGTAAAGGTTCTGCACGGGGACCTCCTGTCCTGGTTGTGAGTCGATACAACATCCCGCAGTGCAAAACGGCACCACGGGACGTTCATCGGCCAACCGGCGGGAGATCGCGGCGCACCGCTTCGGACTGCGTCACGTTGAAGCGGCGAGCCCCGGGAGGGCCGAAGCAGGCGACGCCCTGCGCAGGCGGCGAAGCCCCGGTTCGTTCCGAAGCCGCCAGAGATTGCTGACCAAGCACATGGTGTCCGACGCGAGGCCGAACGGCGAGCCGACCACCATGTTGTGGGTCGCCCATCCCATGGAGCAGAGGATGAAGAAGCCGCGCAGCTTGACGGTATCGGTCTGCCAGCGGCCCAGCGTCGCCATCGCCATGCCGAACGCGGCGCCGGCCGAGGCGAGTCCGTTCCAGGTCAGGACGGTGAGCAGCGCGATCAGCGGGACGGTGGACCAGAACAGGATCGTGGTCGCGCGGTTGCGGCGCTCGGGCAGTGAGGCCGCCGCCTGGACCAGGGTCACGGCGCACATGGCCGAACCGCTCCAGGCACCGAGCAGCCCGTAGTGGATGCCGAACATGATGGTGGCAAAGGCCTGGACGGCGAGAATGGCGCGGCGGTCCTTGAGAAAACCCTAGGACGAACCGGCAATGACGCCGGTGATGCCAAATATTTCGGCGAGCATGGCTCTGGACAGCACTACATGGAAGGGATGGGAAAGACAGGATTGTATATACCTCGGCCGTTGTTCAGCTTGGCGTGCGATGTTTGCCGGGGTGCCATGCGGAAACTGTGCCCTTGATGGCGCACTTGTCACATCCCGGACACACCATCAAGATAGGGTTGCTTTGTTCCGAAAGGGTCGACTGGACGGGCGGCCCCGACTCGCGTCCGGTCCATGACTCCGCTGAAACGGCTTGACTGCCTTGGCTTCAGGTGTCTTCAGCGTCCCGCCGGTTACGTTAAAATTACGTTATCGAACCTTTTCGCATATGACGGAGACGAAAGGCCGAAATTGATTCGATAGATTATGGCCGTTAATTACTTTGAGCATATGCCTCGATCCACGAACATGGATTTGATCCAATTTTCACTGGAATTTCCATGTATTGCAATAAGATGGCAAAATTGGTCCGAGGTCTAACTCCTGCGAATTAGGTAATCATTCGTTAACTTAACGAGCCGTATTTCAGATCCCAACAAGATCACGCTGCGTATGGAGCACGTCGACCATGAAGGACGATCAGAATTCCGGTAAGGACAACGGCCCCTACCTGCTCGGACAGGCCCTCTCGGGTCGGCACCTGCTGGATTCTCCCGGTCCTTCGAACGACATCGACAATGCCGGACCCAGGCGGCCCGATGGCGACACCTATCTGCGGAGTCCCCGGCCCTTGCCCCGACGGCCGAACCGGCGCATCGACCCGCGCGGCCTGAGCGACCGTCCGATCGGGCCGGACCGTTCCGCCGGCATTCCGGACCGTACCGCGGCCGAGCGGATTTCAGCCGCCGCGTCGGCCATGCAGGCCGACCACGACTTCGACCTGGACGACGACGACGACTCCGACGACCTGAACTCGAACGGCTTGGTCTCACGGTCCGGCTGTCCGCGCGGATGGCTGATCAGCGAAGCCGAACTGGCACGCCGTTTCGCCCGCATGGGCGGCCGGTTCGAGGACATCGAGGTGGACACCGAACTGGACCGGCCCGCCGTTGCCGCCAAGCCGGCCCAACCAGCCCCTCGGGATGCCGCGTGCTCCTCTTCCTACACGTCCCTGTTCGACCTGCCCCGCCGTCCCCCGCTTCGAAGCGCTGACCAGGCCTCACTGCGGCAGGGGCTTGAAACTTCCCGCCGCCGACGTGTTTCCTTCTCGGGGAATAGGCCCCACGGGAAGAGGAAATGGATATGTCGAACCACCCTGCCCTGGCATCCGGCCGCGTCGCCGTCGTCACCGGGGCGGCCAGCGGCATCGGCCTCGCCGCGGCACAGCGTTTCGCGGCGCTCGGCATGAAGGTCTGCTTGGCAGACATCGACGCGGACGCCCTGGAAACAGCCGCAGCCGGGATCGGCGGCACGGCCGAGACGCTGGCGATCCCGACCGACGTTTCCGACCGCTCCCAGGTCGAGCGCCTCCGGGACAAGGTCCTGGACCGCTTCGGCGAAGTCGCCGTGCTGATGAACAATGCCGGCC
The DNA here is from genome assembly GCF_008843145.1 of Skermanella pratensis. GTDB lineage: Bacteria > Pseudomonadota > Alphaproteobacteria > Azospirillales > Azospirillaceae > Skermanella > Skermanella pratensis. The sequence continues at coordinate 4,346,440 of NZ_CP030265.1, forward strand.
GCGAAGGGGGCGGGAGCCTGTTCGGCGATCCGGCGCGCTGGCGGGCCATCCTCGACACCAACCTGTGGGGTGTCGTCCACGGCGTGCAGGTGTTCGGCCCGGCCATGATCGCCCAGAACTCTCCCGCAGCCATCATCAACACCGGCTCCAAGCAGGGCATCACCTGCCCGCCCGGCGACACCGCATACAACGTGACCAAGTCCGGCGTGAAGGTCGTGACGGAAGCGCTCGCCCACGAGTTGCGCAACACCGAAGGCTGCCAGGTGACCGCCCACCTGCTGATCCCCGGCTTCACCTTCACCGGCTTCACCCGCGTCCGCGTTTCGGAGAAGCCGCCCGGCGCCTGGACGCCCGAGCAGGTTATCGACTTCATGCTGCCGGCCATGGCGGCGGGCGACTTCTACATCCTGTGCCCGGACAACGACGTGACGCGGGAGATGGACGAGAAGCGCATCCGCTGGGCGGCCGAGGACATCATCCGCAACCGCCCCCCGCTGTCCCGCTGGCATCCCCTGTACAAGGAGGAATTCGAGAAGTTCGACCCGAACAAGGGCTGAAAGGGCCGTCATGACCGCCACAGCGAACGATACCGCCACCGCACGCCAGGACCCCAGCCGGGTCGCCTACCAGAAGCCGCAGCCCTTCGGCATGATGCCGGACATCTTCTTCGGCAGCGCCCTGGACCTCGGCGACGACGACCGTTCCTGGGTGCCCCAGGCCGACGGCGTCTGGTTCAAGCCGCTGATCCTCAACGTCAACCAGGGCTACTATGTCAACCTGCTGAAGGTCCGCCAATCCGGCGTGCTGTCCCGCCACCGCCATTCCGGCCCGGTCCACGCCTTCACCCTGCGCGGCTCGTGGCACTACCTGGAGCATGACTGGGTCGCCCGCGAGGGCGACTACGCCTTCGAACCGCCGGGCGAGACCCACACGCTCGTCGTGCCGGAGGGCGTGGAGGAGATGGTGACCCTGTTCCACGTGACCGGCGGCTACACCTATGTCGATCCCATGGGCGAGGCGCTGGGCTACGAGGACGTCTTCACCAAGCTCGCCAACGCCCGCCGCCACTTCGACGCGATCTGCCTTGGCGCCGACCACGTCCAGCGCTTGGTGCGGTGAGGCGGGGAGCCGCAGTCAACGTTCGATTGCGGCAGTGATGGCCGCGTCGATGGCTTTAACCGAGAAATGCAAAACCCCGCCAAAGCGGGGTTTTGCTGACACTCAAGCAAGTTAGCGATACCCCTACCACCACACCCCGCCCAAGCGGCCAGACAAGCTGGACTTAAATGCCGGTGCGACCGGCGACACCTGAAATATGGCTTGGAGATCGGTTCACGTCAAGATTAAACGCCGATGCCAGCCCGCACACAGGCCTTAACGCGATCCATCGTGACAGTGTCGAGAAGACGTTTATCAACAACATAGCCTCCATCCTCTCCACGCGAGAAGAGAAACCGCAGTCTATGAAAACCAACAGTCAAAACTATATCGCCTTTCAACCACATAGTAGGCTCACTATAAGGCGGCGGCAATGGCGGATTGAGTGTGATCTGCATATGGCGCGAAAGTATTATTCTTGGAGGAGAAGTGCTTAGGGGTACAATTGTACAGAGAGAACTCCGTCCGGGAATCGGTGGAGATAACACTATAGCGGGACGCCGCTTACCCATCTCTGGTTCGCGAAAACCCTCGTTGAGGTCTACTCGCACGATAGTGCCGGGCGCTGGATGACCTTGAACCCTCACAACCCACACCCCGACCATTTTCAATGGTGGTATTACATAGAAAGGCCTACACCTCAAAGCCTTTTGGGGTACATTTTGTTCAAATTCGGAATCCGACTGACCCAAGAGTCACCGGCCCTGCTCCATACCGCGAGCTCAATCATCTCAGGTTGAGCAGGGCCGATCATGAAGTGCACAAACCCTCACACGTGCTCGGCCGCCGCCGCCGCGGAGGCCTCGCCGCGGGCGTGCTCCGCGCTCTTCATGCCATTGAAGAAGGCGTTCAGGGCGACCGCGACGATGGCCGCCAGCAGGATGCCGGATTCCAGCAGCGGATGCAGGGCGTGGGGCAGGTTCTTGAAGAAGTTGGGGGCGACCAGCGGGATCATGCCGAACCCGATGGAGATCGCGACGATGAACAGGTTGTTCGGATTGTGGCGGAAATCGACGGCGGTCAGGATCCGGGCGCCGGTCGCCGCGACCATGCCGAACATCACCAGCCCTGCCCCGCCGAGCACCACCACCGGCACCGCTTCGACCAGCGCCGCCATCTTGGGCAGCAGGCCGAGGATCAGCATGATCACGCCGCCCGCCACCGTGACCCAGCGCGACCGCACCCCGGTGACGCCGACAAGGCCGACATTCTGCGAGAACGAGGTGTAGGGAAAGGTGTTGAAGATGCCGCCCAGCAGCGTGCCGACGCCGTCCGCACGCAGGCCCCGGGTCAGCGAAGCCTGGTTCACCTCGCGGCCGGTGATGTCGCCCAGCGCCAGGAACATGCCGAGCGACTCGATCATGACGACCAGCATCACGATGCACATGGTCAGGATCGGGATCAGGTGGAACTGGGGCATGCCGAAATGGAAGGGCAGCACCAGGTCGAACCATGCCGCGGTCGCGACCTTCTCGAAATGCATCAGGCCCAGCGACGCCGCAAGCACTGACCCGGCGACGATGCCCAGCAGCACCGCGATGTTGGCGACGAACCCCTTGCCCCACTTGATCAGGGCCAGGATCACCAGCAGCACGAACAGGGCGATGCCCAGCCCGTTCACCTGCCCGTAGTTGGGATTGGGGAAGGCCGCCGGCACGCCGTCCACCATCTTCGTCAGCATCGGCAGCCCTCCGCCGGCCCAGTTGATCCCGACCCGCATCAGGGAGATGCCGATCACCAGGATGATGGTGCCGGTCACGACCGGTGGAAAAAGCGGCAATAACCTGCTGATGAAGGGTGCAACCACGATCCCGAACACGCCGGCCGCGATGACCGAGCCGTAGATCCCCAGCAGCCCGACGTCGGGCGCCGCGGCCATGGACAGCATGGGGCCGACCGACGCGAAGGTCACCCCCATCATGACCGGCAACCGGATGCCGACCCCGCGGAAACCCACGCACTGGACCAGCGTCGCCAATCCGCAGGCGAACAGGTCGGCGCTGATCAGGAAGGCTACGTCCTCCGGCGGAAGGCTGAGCGCCCGCCCGATGATCAGCGGCACCGCGACGGCGCCGGCATACATCACCAGCACGTGCTGCAAGGCCAGGGGTATCAGCCGCGGCAGCGGCAATCGTTGGTCCACGGGGTGGGTAGTGGTCGCCATGGGAATCCTCTGCGCCAAGAATGCATCCTTGGGCGCAGAGGATTGCAACAATTACGCCACAATTCCACCGATCCGGTGTCCGGCCGATCCGTTACTGCCCCTGGCCATAAGCCAGGACGTGCTCGGGATAATGGACATCCGCGGCGGGATCGCGCTTGAAGTCGAGCAGCAGGACGACCCGCGTCTCGCCGCTGCGGTTCCAGGCCTCGTGCTCGGTCGTGTCGTCGAACAGCATCAGGCCGCCGGGGGTCCATGACTTGGTCTCCGGCCCGACGCGGATCGCGCAGTCCGGGGGCGTCAGCAAGCCCAGATGGGCGCGCAGGACCTCGCCGGTATAGCCGAAATGCGGCCCGATATAGGTCCCGGGCGCCAGCGAGGAGAAGCCGGCGGTGAGCAGTCCGGGGATGCCCTCTATGGCCCGGGTGGTGCGAGGGCAGAGTGCGCAATGCTCCTCCACCTTCTGGCCGAACTTGTAGAGCGGGAACACCGTCCAGTTCCCGTCGTAGATGCTCTTCTCGGGCCAAGCGATGAAATACTTGTCGGAGAGGGCGAGCAGTTCCGCCCGGATGTCCATCCAGGCATCGGAAAGGGCGGCCAGTTCCGGCACCTGCGCCGGGTCCATGAACATGATTGCACCTCGTGAATACAATGAAACTCAAAAGAGAACCATAGTGGCACATACTACCCGTCAAGGGCAATCGACCCCACATTCCTGAGCTTCGGTGGCACCTGTTCCTTGCCGGCCGGGCTACATCGTCACCACGTCCCTCAATTGACTACCCCAACCAAACATATTGCAAGTCACTCTCATTATCATTAGCGTCCCGCAGCACCGTCCGGCGGTTCCCCGACCGGCCGCCCTGTTTCTATCTTCTGCGGGACACTTCCGATGCCTTCCCAAGTTCGCCCAAATTCCCTCCTGGCAAGACTGCTGGGAGCCGCGGCGGTCATGATCCTTCCCGCGGCCATTCCCGCAGGCGCTTCCGCCCAGGGGACCGAAGGCGACCAGATCGTCCTGCCGCCCATCTCCGTCGAAACGGCGGCCCCGACCGGCACCGGCCCGGTGCAAGGCTACGTGGCACCGGTGACGTCGACCGCGACCAAGACCGACACGCCCCTGATCGAGACGCCGCAGTCGATCTCCGTCATCACCCGCGACCAGCTCGACGACCGCGCCGTCCAGTCCATCACGGAGGCGCTGGGCTACACCGCCGGCACCTTCTCGGGCACCATCGCCGACCCGCGATTCGACGATCCCAACATCCGCGGGTTCAGCGCCGGCCCCAACCAGTTCCTGGACGGGCTGCGCATCCTGCGCACCTTCGGGGCGCCGGCGATCGAGCCCTACGGCCTGGAGCGGGTCGAGGTGCTGCGCGGCCCCTCCTCCGTGCTGTACGGCCAGTCGGTGCCGGGCGGGCTGGTCAACATGGTCAGCAAGCGCCCGACCGGGCAGAGCTTCGGCGAAGTCAACCTCCAGGCCGGCAGCCACGACCGCTACCAGGGCTCCTTCGACCTGGGCGGCCCGCTCGACCGGGAGGGACGGTTCCTCTACCGGCTGACGGCGCTGGGCCGCAAGAGCGACACGCAGATGGATTATGTGGAGGACGACCGCTGGTTCGTCGCCCCGGCGCTGACCTGGAAGCCTGACGCCGACACGAGGCTGACCCTGCTCGGCCGCTTCCAGCACGACAAGGCGCAGTCGCCGCCGGGCCTGCCCGCCGTCGGCACCCTCTTCGGCAGCCCGTTCGGCGACATCTCCACCAGCTTCTATCCGGGCGAGCCGACCTTCCGCGACAGCGAGCTGGAGCTGTCCAGCATCGGCTACGATTTCGAGCACCGCATCGACGACACTTTCACGATCCGGCAGAACGCCCGGTACCTGCATCTCAGCTTCGACTACGACACGCTGTTCACGTCGGGCCTGGCCGCCGACCAGCGCACGCTCCAGCGCGGCAGCCTGGTCCAGCGCGAAAGCTCCGACACCGTCAACATCGACACCTCGGGACAGGCGAAGTTCGCCACCGGCCCGCTGGGCCACACGGCGCTGCTGGGCGTGGATTACCGCCGCTTCTGGGGCGACACCCGAACCGGCTTCGGCGCCGCCCCATCGCTCGACCTGCTGAACCCGGTCTACGGGCAGGCGATCGCCCTGCCCGCGATCGGCACCGACAGGGACGACGACCTCAGCCAGATCGGCGTCTATGTCCAGGACCAGGTCAGGCTCGACAAGTGGCTGCTGACCCTGGGCGGGCGCCATGACTGGGTCGAGACCGAGCAGCGCAGCCGCATCACCGGCGCCGCCACCAGCCAGGACGACAGCGCCTTCACCGGCCGCGCCGCCCTGATGTACCTGTTCGACGGCGGCTTCGCTCCCTATGTCAGCTACACCACCTCCTTCGACCCGGTGATCGGCACCCAGGCGCCCCAGCGCGGCGGCGGCAGTTTCGAGCCGACCGAGGGCGAACAGTACGAGGTCGGCGTCAAGTACCAGCCCCCCGGCAGCAACAGCTTCTTCACCGCGGCCCTGTTCGACCTGACCCGGACCAACGTCACCACCACCGATCCCGACTTCCCGACCTTCCAGGTCCAGACCGGCGAGGCACGGGTCCGAGGCATCGAGCTGGAGGCGACCGCCAGCCTGATGCGGGGCCTGGACGTCACCGCCGCCTATACCTACCTCGATTCGGAAGTGACCGAGAGCAACGCCGGGACCGAGGGAAACCGGCTCGCCGCCGTGCCCGAGCACCTCGCCAGCCTGTGGGGCGACTACAGCTTCCCGGAGGGCAGCGCCCTGGAAGGCTTCGGCCTGGGTGCCGGCGTTCGCCATGTCGGCTCCCGCTTCGGCAACGAGGCCAACGACATCAAGGTGCCGGGCGTCACCCTGTTCGACGCCGCGATCCGTTACGATTTCGACCGCTTCCGCGTCGCGCTGAACGCCAACAACCTGTTCGACAAGGAATATGTGACCTCGTGCGGCAGCGTCGGCGGCTGCTACTACGGCAACCGCCTCGCGGTGATCTCCACCCTGACATACCGCTGGTAACCCGCCTTGGACGGAAACCTGTACGAACTCCAGGGCGCCGCTTTCGGCGTGCCCGGCCGCGACCTGCTCCACCCGCTCGACCTGACCTTGTCCGGGCGCCGCATCCACGGGCTGATCGGCCCGAACGGATCGGGCAAGAGCACGCTGGTCAAGCTGCTGGCCGGGCAGCAGAAGCCCACGCGCGGGACCGTCCGGTTCGCCGGCAGGCCGGTCGGCGACTGGGCCGGACGCGCCTTCGCCCGCAAGGTGGCCTATCTGCCCCAGTTCACCCCGGCCGCCGACGGCATGACCGTGCGCGAGCTGGTGGCGCTCGGCCGGTTCCCGTGGCACGGCACCCTCGGGCGGGTCACGGCATTGGACCGATCGGCCGTGGGGGAGGCGATCGCGCGCACCGGCATGGCGGGCTTGGCCGAACGGCTGGTCGATACCCTGTCCGGCGGCGAGCGGCAGCGCGCCTGGCTCGCCATGATGCTGGCCCAGGACACCGAATGCCTGCTGCTGGACGAGCCGACCTCGGCCCTCGACGTGGCGCACCAGGTCGAGGTCCTGGCCCTGGTGCGCCGGCTTAGCCTGGAGCGGTCGCTGGGCGTCGTGGTCGTCCTGCACGACGTCAACATGGCGGCGCGCTATTGCGACGAGATCCTGGCGCTCGGCGACGGCCGCCTGGTCGCCCGTGGCTCCCCGGCGGAGATCATGCGGCCGGAAATGCTGGCGCGGATCTACGGCCTGCCCATGGGCGTGCTGCCCCACCCGGCGACCGGCCAGCCGATCGGCTACGTCCAATGACGGCGACCGCCGCCCTCTCCCGGCGGGCCTTCTGCGGGGCCGCCGCCCTGCTCGGCCTGCTGCCGTCCGGCCTCGCCGCGGCCCCGGCACCTGCGCCGTCGCGCGTCGCCGCGGTGGACTGGGCCATGCTGGAGACGGTGCTGGCGCTCGGCCTGATGCCGGTCGCCGGTACCGAACTGGTCCACTACGCCCGCTGGGTCGTGACGCCGCCGGTACCGGCCCCCGTCGCCGACCTGGGCCTGCGCGGCGCGCCCAACCTGGAGCTGCTGCTGCGGACCGCCCCCGACCTGATCCTCAGCTCCCATTTCTACGCCGGCATCCGGCACCGCCTCGGCCGGATCGCGCCGGTGCGGGAATCCTCGATCAACGCCCCGAACGGCCGCCCCTATGCCCGCGCGCTGGCCGAAACCGTCGAGCTGGGGGCCTTGCTGGGCCGGGTCGACGCCGCCCGGACGCTGGTGGACACGACCGAAGCGGCCATGGACACCCACCGCCGCACCCTGGCCGGAACCGCCCGGCGCCCCGTCCTGGTGATGAATTTCGGCGACAGCCGCCATATCCGCACCTTCGGCGCCGACAGCCTGCTCGGCTCCGTGCTGGAACGGCTGGGCCTGCCCAACGCCTGGACCGACCGGACGCAGTACCGGGCCTCGGCCACCGTCGGCATCGAGCGGCTGGCGGAGATGCCGGACGCCGTCCTGGTCGTGGTCGAGCCCACCCCTCCCGGCGTCGAGCCGGTGCTGGACTCAAGTCCGCTGTGGCACGCGCTGCCCGGCGTGCGCGCCGGCTCGCTGGTCCGCCTGCCTGCCGTCAATTCCTTCGGCGCGCTGCCCGCCGCCGCCCGCTTCGCGGACCTGCTGGTGCCGCGCCTGACCGGGAATCCTGCCCGTGGCTGACCTCGCCGCCCCTTGCCCGCACCCGCCGGCCGTGCCGCGCGGCCCCGCCCTCCTCGCGTTGGCGCTGGGGCTTGCGGCCGCGGTCCTGGCGTTCCGGGAACTCCACCTCCTGCTGCCCGTGGACCGCTGGCCCGGCGCGCTGCTGGCGCCGGACCTGATGGACATGGACCAGGTGCTGTTCAACTACAGCGCCCTGCCCCGCCTCGCGATGGCGCTGCTGTGCGGGGCGGCGCTCGGGCTGTCCGGCGCGCTGTTCCAGCGCGTTCTGCGCAACCCGATCGCGGAGCCCTCGACCCTCGGCATCTCGGCCGGCGCCCAACTCGCCCTCGGCGCCGCGACGCTCCACGCCCCCGCCCTGATGGAGGCCTCGCGCGAAGCGGTGGCGCTGGCCGGAGCGGTCGCCGCCATGCTGCTGGTCCTGGCGCTGTCGTGGCGCCAGGACCTCCGTCCGGTCTCCGTCGTGCTGTCCGGGCTGGTGGTCGGGCTGACCTGCGCCGCCCTCGGCGCCACGCTGATCCTGCTGAACGGCGACTACCTGATGTCGCTGTTCATCTGGGGCGGCGGCTCGCTCAGCCAGCAGGGCTGGGGCGACGCCCTGACCCTGCTGCCCCGCCTGGCAGCCGCCGGCATCGCCTCGGCCCTGCTGATGCGCCCGCTGGTCCTGCTGGGCCTGGACGACGCGGCGGCCCGCAACCTCGGCGTGGCGCTCCACGCGACGCGCCTCGCCATCCTGCTGGTGGCGGTCTGGCTGGCCGCTTCCGTGGTGGCGCTGGTCGGCATCGTCGGCTTCGTAGGCCTCGCGGCGCCGACCTTCGCCCGCCTCGCCGGCGCCCGCACGCCGCGGCAGGCGATGGCCTGGGCTCCCGTCATCGGCGCCCTGCTGCTGTGGCTGGCCGACGCCGCCACCCAGACCCTTGCCGGCGGCCAAGCCAGCCTGGTCCCGACCGGCGCCATGACCGCCCTGCTGGGCGGGCCGCTGCTGCTCTGGATGCTGCCCCGGCTGCACGCTCTGGCCGGGCCGACCGACGCCGGGACCGCCTCGACCGGCATCGGGCGCACCGTCGCGCACCCCTGGCGCTTGGTCGCCGGGCTGGCCCTGGCGCTGCCGCTGCTGTGCTGGGCGGCGCTGGCGCTCGGCACCGGGCCGGACGGCTGGACACTGGCGACCGGCGACCAGTTCGCCCGGCTGCTGCCCTGGCGGGGTCCGCGCCTCGCAGCATCCCTCGCCGCCGGCGCGATGCTGGGGGCGGCGGGAACCATCCTCCAGCGCCTGACCGGCAACCCCATGGCGAGCCCGGAAGTGCTCGGCATCAGCTCGGGCGCCGGGCTCGGCCTGGCGGTGCTGATGCTGACCGCCGCCGCCCCGGGCCGGCTGGAACAGCTCGGCGCGACCTCGGCCGGAGCGGCGGCGACGCTGGCCGTCATGCTCCTGCTGGCCCGCCGGTCCTCCTTCGCGCCGGAACGGCTGCTGCTGGCCGGCGTGGCGCTGGCGTCGTTCTGCGGCGCGGTCCTGGCCGCCATCATGGCGAGCGGCGACATCCGGGCGTTCCAGCTGCTCGGCTGGATCACCGGATCGACCTACGGCATGGAGGCGCGGGACGCCGTCCTGGCGGGCGCCGCCGCCCTGGCCCTGCTGCTGGTCGTGCCGCTGACCGCCCGCTGGCTGGAGATCCTGCCGCTGGGCGAGACAGCCGCCCGCGGCCTGGGCCTTCCGCTGGGTGGCAGCCGGCTGTGCCTGGTCGTTCTGGCCGCGCTGCTCAGCGCCGCCGCGACCCTGGTCGTAGGCCCGCTCAGCTTCATCGGGCTGATGGCGCCGCACCTCGCACGCTTGGCCGGACTGCGCCGGCCGCTGACCCACCTGGCGGGCGCCGTCCTGCTGGGAGCGCTCCTGATGGGCCTGTCGGACTGGCTGTCGCGAACGCTGGCGTTCCCCTATCAGCTTCCGGTCGGCCTGCTCGCGACGCTGGTCGGCGGTCCCTACCTGATGTGGCTGCTGGCCCGCCCCGCGGGATCGGGCCGGAGCTGACGGGATGGAAACTCCCGCCCTCGCCCCCTTCGACTTCCTGACCGGCCCGGCCGGCCGGTTCGGTGCCCGGCTGGTTCCGCCGGAGTCCGCTCCGCGAGCCATCCCGGCGGCGGCCCTGGTCGCCGAGGGCGGCCTGGATCTGGCGCTCGGAACCCTGCGGGCCAGGTATCCCGGCGCCGAGGCGCGGGCATTGCTTTCGCTTTGGTCCCGCCATTATTTCCACACGCTGATTCCCCCGGTGGTGCTGGGCGCGCTGCTGGCCGGCCGGACACTCCCCCTCCGCCTCTCAGAAACGGCGGTCGACTTGAACGGCGACGGCGTACCCGCCGCGATCGTCCTGCCCCATGAGGGAACCGCCGCCGGCCCGGTCGCCGCGGCCGATGCGCTCGGCCCGCTCGCCCGCGACCACCTGGAACCCCTGATCGACGGCCTCGCCGCGCAGGCCGGGGTTTCGCCGCGGGTGCTGTGGGCCAATGCCGCCGGGTACCTGCACTGGGTGGTCGAACTGCTCGCCGGCGAGAACCCGGCCGCCCCGGCGCTCGCCGACGCCAACGCCTTGATCCACCGGAGCGCATGGCCGGACGGCTGGCGCAACGCGCTGGACGAGCCGATGCGCCACGCCGGCGGACCCGAGGGCCGGCAAGCCTGGCGCAAGGTGTGCTGCCTGCTGTACCGCGTCCCCGGCCGGGACCTGTGCCCCTACTGCCCCCTGGCGCTGCGCGACGGCCGCCGAAAACAATGACCCGAAAGGACCCCCGCCCATGGACAGTGCCCCGATGGACTGGTTCGACGACGCCTACGGCATCCGCAGCGTCGAAGCGCTGGCCGCCCGTTATCCCAAGCCGCACGAGAAGGTGGTCGGCAAGCAGATCGACCGGCTGGACGCCCATTCCCGCACGCTGATCGCGGCATCCCCCTTCCTGGTGCTGGCGACCGTCGGCACGGCCGGCACCGACTGTTCGCCGCGCGGCGGCAAGCCCGGCTTCGCCCGGGTCCACGACGACCACACGCTGCTGCTGGCGGACTGGCCGGGCAACAACCGGCTCGACAGCCTGCGCAACATCGTCCAGAACCCGGCGGTCGGGCTGGTCTTCCTGCTTCCGGGCATGGGCGAGGTGTTCCGGGTCAACGGCCGGGCTCGGCTGTCCGCCCATCCCGACCTGCTCGACCGCTTCGCGGAGGACGGCAAGCCACCCCGCTCGGTCATCGTCATCACCGTGACCGAAGCCTTCATCCACTGCCCACGCGCCATCGCCGTCGCCGACCTGTGGAACCCGGAGAAGCACGTCGACCTGTCGGCGCTGCCCAGCGCCCGCAGCATCTTCGAGGCCCACGTCGAGCTGTCGTCCCGGAAGGCCCGGGCCTGAAACGGCGCCGGGCCTCAAGGCCTCAGAACATCGCGGACTGGCCGTAGAACGGCTTGGCCTCCTCCTCCCGGATGTAGCCGTCGTAGAAGGACTTGACGTGCGGGAACACGGCGTTGCCGAGGTCCCGGCGGGCGACCTCGTCGGGCGTGCGGGGCCTGGAAAGGATCTCGGCGATCTCCGCCAGCACCTGGTCGCGGTCGATGCGGGTGAAGCGGCCCTCGGCGTAGACGAGTTCGCCGTCGATATAGACCGCGTCGACCGCGCTGGTCTTGGCCCGCTGGATGACGGCGTCCAGCATCGGGATGTCGGGGTCCTGGAACGGGTAGGTCGCGGTCTTCCAATTGATCAGCACCGCGTCGAAGAAACGGCCGGGGTCCAGGCGGCCGATCTGCTCGCCGAAGGCGGTGGTGCGGGCGCCCGACTCGGTCGCCATCCTCAGCACCTGCGGGCAGGTCGGCACGTCGTCCTCCATCCCCGGCGTGCGGTGGACCCGCAGCGCCAGCCGCATCTCCTGGAGCATGTCGCGGTCGTCGTTGATCCCGGCCTCGTCCAGGCCCATGCCGACGGTGACCCCCTTCTTCTCGAAGAAGTTCAGAGGCGCGATGCCGGAGCGCAGGCGGAAATTGGACGAGCAGTTGTGGCAGATGCAGGTGCCGGTATCGGCGGTGATGTCGATGTCCTCCTCGGTCAGCCAGACGCCGTGACCCAGAGTCATGCGCGGCCCGAGCAGGCCCAGGTCGTGGAGGTGGCGCACGGCGGTCTTGCCGGTGCGGCGCATCGCGTATTCCTTCTGGTACGCGGTCTCCAGCAGGTGCATGTGCATCGGCACGCCCGCGGCCTTCGATTTCTCGTTCAGCGCCAGCAGCCCCTCGTCGGTGCACCAGTGCAGGTTGGCAGGGGCCAGCTGGATGCGGGTCAGGCGCTGGCCCTCGTTCTCGCGAGTCAGCTGGTCGAACAGGGTCAGGAAATCCTCGAACGGCAGGGCCTGGGACTTCAGGTACTTCAGCAGGTCGGAACCGAGCGGCTTGGGCAGGCGCTCGCAGAACGCCTCGTCGGCCTCGTAGACCAGCCGGTTCTGCTCGCGGACGGCATAGCAATAGGACGCGCGCATGCCGAGGTCGCGATAGGCCCCCAGCACCTTCGAGGCGGCACCGTGGACCGCGTCGTAGCCGCCCTGCATCCAGCCGTGGATATGCTGCACGGTGGTGATTCCGGACGAGATCATTTCGAACGCGGAATAGAGCGTGTCGAGGTAGAGGTCGATCCGGCGGGCCGGCATCCGGCTGGCGAACCACAGTTCCAGCGCATGGTCCGGCGAGCCGAGCTGGAGCGGCGTCAGGCCCACATGGTGGTGGCTGTTGACGAAGCCCGGCAGCATGACATGGTCCGGATAACTGCGCACCGACGCCAGCGGAGCCAGCCGCTTCATCTCGTCGAGGGTTCCGGCGGCGGCGACGACCCCGCCGCGCGACAGCACCGCGCCGTCCTCGATGACGACGGGGGTGTGGCGGTCCTGGATGCCGGTGACGACCCAGCGGGCCTGGACGATGAGGTCTCCCATGGGGGACTCCTTGGTGTTCATGATCGTTAGGGAACGAGGGTGCGGAGCCGGCGGGCGGTCGGATTGCGTTCCGCGGCGAGCGAGAGACGGGCGGGATCGATGTCGGCAAGCACGGCGGCTCCCGGACCGGAGACGACCGCGCCGTCCGGTCCGACCGCGACCGTGTCGCCATCGTGGCGGACGGTGCGGCCGTTGATCGTTTCGATACCGGACCGGGCAGCGGAGACGGCGTAGACCGCGTTGGCCCGGGCATGGGTGCGCAGTTCGGCCAGGAAGAGGTCGTCGGGATCGTCGGGCGCCGGGCCTGCCACCAGCACCGCGACCACGTCGGCCCCCGCCGCGACCGCCGCGCGCCAGCATTCGGGGAACCGGCGGTCGTAGCAGACCAGCGCCGCCAGCCGGATCGGCCCGATCCGGACGGTCCCGATCCGGGCCGGACCGGCGGCGAAATGATCGACCTCGCCGAACCGCTCGCCGAGGGCGGCGGGCGGCAGGTGGATCTTCAGCGCGATCGCTTCGGCGATCCCCTCCGGCCGGGCGAGGACCGCCGCGTTGAACGGCTTGCCCGGCCCGCCCGGCGACAGCGCCATGCCGAACAGGATCGGTACGCCCAGGCGGGACGCGACCCCGGCCGCCCATGCCGCGGTCGGGCCGTCCAGCGGTTCGGCGGGATGGCGGAAGCGGCCGGGGTCCTCCGCCGCGGCATAGGGCACGGCGAACAGCTCCGGCAGGATCACCAGATCGGCGCCGGCCCGGGCAAGCGCCTCGGCGGCCCGCTCCGCCCCGGCGAGGGCGCAGCCTTGCCCGTCGCCGGCCGGCCCCGTCGAGGCCGCGCCGACTCGAAAGAGTCTTTCCATGAAGGATCGGCCCCTACGCTTCCTGTTCGGCGAAGGCGCGGTCCACCTCGTCGGCCAGCAGCTCGGTGAAGAGGTCGCGATACTCGTGGTAGCGCGGGTCGCGGCTCGGCCTGGGGCGCGGCAGGTCGATCGGGACGATGGTCTTGACCTGGCCGGGACGCGCGGTGAAGACGACCACCCGGTCGGCGAGCGAGATCGCCTCGTCGATGGAGTGGGTGACCAGGATCACCGAGGCGCCGCTGTCCCGCCAGATCTGGAGCAGGAAATCCTGCATCTTCGACCGGGTCTGGACGTCGAGCGCCGCGAACGGCTCGTCCATCATCAGCACCTTGGGACGCATCGCCAGCGCCCGCGCGCAGGCGGCGCGCTGGCGCATGCCGCCCGACAGCTCGTCCGGCTTCTTGTCCAGCATGTCGCCCAGGCCCACCGACCGCAGCATGTCGGCGGCGACGGCGCGCCGTTCCGTCACCGGAACCCCCCTCACCGACAGCCCGAAGGCGACGTTGTCGGCGATGGTCAGCCAGGGGAACAGCGAGGCATCCTGGAAGATCAGGCCGCGCTCGGCGGACGGCTGGGTCACCGGGATGCCGTCCTGCTCGATGCTGCCGCCGGAGGCGCCCTCCAGCCCGGCGATCATGTAGAGCAGCGTGGACTTGCCGCAGCCGGAAGGGCCCAGCAGCACCACGAACTCGCCCGGCATGACGTCCAGGCTGAGGTTCCGAAGCGCGTGGACCGGCGGACGGCCCTCCGGCATCCAGGTCTTGGCGACGTCCCGGATCGAGACGGCGGGTTGGACCGGTTCGTTCGCCGCGGTCATCGCGAACCTCCCTGGCCGGGGGCCACCCACCACAGCATGCGGGCCTGGATGGTGCGGAGCCCCCAGTCGAACAGGAAGCCCAGCACGCCGATGATCGCCATGGTGAAGAAGACCAGCTTGGCGTTGAAGGTGGCCCGCGCCATGCTGGTGATCTGGCCCAGGCCGGTTCCGACCCCGACCGCCTCGGCGATCAGCACGACCATCCAGGCGGCGAACAGGTTCAGCCGCAGGGTCATGAACAGGCTGGGCAGGATGGCTGGCAGGATCACGCGCCAGAAGGTCTGCGCCTCGGTCGCCCCCATGATCCGGGCGACGTGCAGGTAGTTCTTCGGCACGCTCTCGAACTGGGCGACGGTGGACAGCACGATCGCGAAGAACACGGTGATGAACACCAGGAAGATCGCCGGCACGTCGCCGATGCCGAACACGAAGATCGCGACCGGCAGCCAAGCCACCGGCGAGATCGGCGCCAGCAGCAGGATCGTCGGCAGCAGCAGGTTGCGGACCAGCCTGACGTAATGGACCATGGCGCCGACCGCGACGCCCAGCACGAAGCCCAGGGCCAGGCCCAGGACGACGCGACTGGTCGTCCACAGGATCGTCAGGAGGAGCCCGGTCAGCCCGCTGCCCGTCCCCCGGCTGCCGACCCTGTTGGTCTGGTCGAAATAGGCCAGCGTGCCGGGTATGTCCTGGAGGAACAGGTGCGGCGGCGGCAGCAGCAGCGGGTTGGCCCAGCCGACCGCCCACAGGATCTCCCAGATCGCGGTGAACAGGCCGATGGACGCCAATCCCCAGCCGAGGGAGACGACATGGCGGCGAAGCTTCGGCGATACCGGCGGACGGACGGCGGCGCTCTGGCCGCTCCCCCGTCCCAGGGCGCCGATCTCCGATTTGGTGGTCATGCTCATGCAGGTTGCTTCCGGTAGCGGGATGGCCGCGCTTGCGGGGCGCGGCCTCTCTTGCTTCGGCTTGAAAGACAGGATCAGGCGGCGGACTTCAGGTGGAGCGAGCCGTACAGGTCGCCGTTCTCCGCGATGACCTGGTCCAGCAGGCTCCAGTCGAAGGCGCCGGCGTCGGGCATGTTGCGGATGTAGCCCAATTCCTGCATCGACCGGCCGCGGTCGATGATGAACTGCTGCTGGTTGCGCTGGTCGACGACGATCGGCTGCTTGTTGGACGCGTCGAGCGCCGCCTCCATGGTCGTCTTGTAGTAGCTGCCGACGGTGTCGTTGAGGGCGGCCTGCTTGTCGGCCTCGGCCTGCGACTGGGCGACCATCAGCGCCTTGATCACCGCCTTGACCGCGCCCGGATTGCTCTCCAGCAGGGGGATGCGGGCGGCCAGTACGCAGTCGGAATAGCCCTTGCCGTAGAGGTCGGTGCCGTCCGACAGCACGGTGGCGCCGGGACGCCCCATCACGCACTGGGACGCATAGGGCTCGATATGGCAGATCGCGTCCACGGCACCGGCGATGAAGGCCTGGGCCAGTTCGGGCGAGGTGTTCAGGTAGCGGACATCGACATCCTGGAAGCTCATGCCGGCCTGCTTCAGGTAGTCGTAGGGCAGGACCTCCAGCGTGTCGGCCTGGAAGGTGCCGAAGCTCTTGCCCTTCAGGTCGGCGGCCGACTTGATGCCTTCCTTCGCCACGATGATGCAGCCCTGGACGCCGCCGCCGGCCACGATGCGGACCGGGGCTCCGGCATCGTAGAGGGTCATGAAGTTCGAATAGGGGATCATCGAGATGTCGACCAGCCCGGCGCCGAACATGGTCGTGATCTCTGTGTTGGACGGCGTCACGACGAACTCCAGCTCGACGCCGTCCGCCTTGGTCAGCTCCCTCTCCTTGGCGAGGAAGATGCCCATGTTGCAGAAGCCCGAGCCGTGGGTCGCCTTCACGGTGGTCGCGGCATGGGCCGCCGTCGGGGTCAGCAGGGCCGCCAGATGGGCGGGGATCGCCACCGTCGCCGCGGTTGCCGCAGCACCTGCGGCCGACGTCTTCAGGAAGCCGCGCCGGGAAAATTCGGGCGACGAGAAGTTACGGAAGAAGGTGCCGTCACGATCGCACATGGTCCACTCCAGCCGGTTGAAAGACCGCATGGAGACCGCACGAAGTCATATCTCCGCCCGACGAGGGGAGCGGAGTGGCGCTTGAACATGAAGTCCTTCACTGCGCCGGCCATTGCACGGAGTCCATACAATGGGCACGCCAACCCGAAAGAGCGTCGATCGCTCTGCGCTGATGGGATTCCTTATTGCAACCGCCGTGCCAGTTTCGGATTCCGCCCCACGCCCCGCGAAGCGCCGGAATCTCAGGCGCCGACCAGGGTCCGAACGCCCGGATATGCGCCAAATGCATCGAATTGATGCATATGCCATTATGTTGATCGAAGATCCACCCGGCCGGGTCCGTAGGTCGGCTAGAGCGAATCGGCAGCCGACACCAACGCGCCGGCTCCGGCGCCCAGCGCTCCCGCACAATGCTCTTGATGACGCCCGGCGGAGCGGAGTGCGGTAGGTCGGCCTTCGCGCGTCAGGGCGAACGCCGACACCCTGCGTCAACGCTCCGGCCACGCTGTCGGCTTCGGCCTCCGGCCGAGGCCGACCTACGATAAATCGAACAAGAACCACTGTGCCGGACCACTGGACCGCGTCCAGAAACGCCCGCCGCTTCCATCCGGCGGCCCCTGGTCGCCTATCGCAGGCCGACCTGCGCCACCTGGCTCTGCCGGGCCAGCTCGTCGGGACTCATCGCCACGGCGGTGTAGAACGGGCCGCGCATCTCCGAGCAGTAATACTGGTCGCCCATGGCCAGCAGGCGCATGGATTCGCCGTTGGAGATCCGGGTGTGCATCCTGTCGAACTCCGCCATGCCGCCCATCCGGTCCGCCAGCTCGTGCTGGGAGCGGCGGAGGACCTCGGCGTTGCGGTTGGTGAAGCTGGCATACCGGGCGAAAGCCGCGGGATCGCCCCAGACATGGCCGCAGGCGAGGCCCGCCAGCATCGTCCGCGTCTGCAGCGAGACGATCCGGTCGGCCGAGCTGTCGCCCAGCATCAGCGGGGTCTGCGCCGTTTCCAGCACGGGGTCGGGCGTTTCCGCGCAGCCGGCCAGGACCAGCGCGCCGAGTAGAATGCCGCCGATCGCTCCCGCGCTCCTGAACAGGTTTCTCATTTTTGCCCACCGGAAAGTCAAAGCCGAACGGATGCTAGCACCTTTTCATCACCGAGTTCGATAACGCGAACTGGTGGCCGCACCGTTACCTCCATCAAGACTACCCCGACAGTTGCCCCGTTTGTGTGCTGTACCCGGATCTGCACAAGGGCATTCTTCAGCGAAATCGGGATCCTCGAAATGGCTGGCGTGAATGCGTGCGATCATCATTCCCCTCTCGGTTCTGCTCGCAGGCTGCGTCACCGGCACCGCTCCGGACGACGGCAGGGGTCCGCACGCGTCCGGAAGCGACGGACCGGCGCGTCCGCAGGCGGAGGAGCGGCAGGAGGACGGGACGGCGCGGCTCGTCGCCCGCGTGCAGGAACTCCTGGCCCTGCTCGGCCACGACGCCCGCGGCGCCGACGGCATCTCCGGCCCGGCGACTAGGTCAGCCATGGAGAAAGCCGCTGCGGACCTCGGCATCGCGGCACCGGACGAGCCGGACCTCCGCTTCGCCCGCGTGCTGGAAGCGGCGGTCTCGGAGCGCATCCGCACCGCCCAGCGCCAGCTTGCCGCCCGCGGCTACGATCCGGGAGCGGCGGACGGGCATCTCGGCCCGCGTACCCGCAAGGCGCTCGCCCGGTACCGGGCCGACAACGGCCTGCCCGGCAGCCCGGCGATCCTGGCGGAATGGCCGGAGCCGGAGGAGAAACCGGTGCAGGCTCCTGCAAGCGATCCGGCCCCCCATGAACCGCTGGCGCCGGGCCGGCGCATCACCGTCCTGCTGCCTGGAGAAGCTGAAGGACGCGTCCTGACGGTCGGGGCCGACGGCATGGTGGAAGTGCCGGGCATGGGTCCCGTCCAGGCCGCCGGCAAGCTGCCGTCGGAGATCGAGAAGGACATCGCCGTCGAGATGCTCGACCGCTACATCGCGACCCTGGTCGGCGCCGTCCGCGTCGATGTCCTGCCGCCGTGATCCACCGGGCTCATATGCCCTTTTGAATATGCCCTCTTCCAAATTTTTACTACTTTCGTGTATTTGGAACGGATGCTTTCCATTCCAGTGGGCGAGAAGTATTTATGAAATACACCCGTATGGCATTACTGCTCGCGACCGCGCTGCTCGCGTCGGGTTGCGACAAGATCAAGGAATTCCTGCCGCCCGACCTGCCGCCGGCTCCCGTCGTCAAGGAGGCGAAGTGGCTGAACCAGAACTGGAGCCAGGCCGACCGGCACTGGTTCCACCATGCCACCCAGGGCACCTCGACCTTCCCGATTCCCTATTCCTGGTTCGTGGCGCTGGAGCAGCCGGAGATCACCATCTTCAGCGCCGCCCCGCTGCTCCGGGACGAAACCTACCTGTCTCGCTTCGGCTTCATCCCCAGCCCCAGGGCGACGCCGGGCCTCGCCGCGGCGGAGTCCAACCGCTGGGGCCAGAAGGTGGGCGAGGTCAACCCGGACATGCTGCCGGTCGGGTTCGCCCGGACGCCCGGCTATGACGACCCCGCGACCGGCCGCAAACTGCCCGACCAGATCGGCCTGACCTGCGCCGCCTGCCATACCGGCCACCTGGAATACAAGGGCGTCAGCCTGCGCTTCGACGGCGGCACGGCGCCGGTCGATTTCGGCAAGCTCCAGACCGTGCTGGGCCTGTCGCTGGCTTACACCAAGTACCTGCCGTTCCGATTCGGGCGCTTCGCCGACCGCGTGCTGGGACCGAACCACACCTCCGACCAGAAGGCGGAGCTGAAGGCCCAGCTCGACGCGCTGATCGTCGCCGGCGAGGCGCTGTCCAAGAAGATGAAGGAGCTGCCGGGCACCGACGCGGCCGAGGGCTTCGCCCGCCTGGACGCCCTGACCCGGATCGGCAACGCCGTCTTCGTCAACGCCCTGATCGGCGCCAAGGACGCGCCGGGCTTCGACCCCTGGCAGAACTTCGCGCGCATCTCCGCGCCGGTGAAGTTCCCGCACACCTGGAACACCTCCTGGTTCGACTGGGTCCAGTACGACGCCTCGATCATGCAGCCGATGGTGCGCAACGCCGGCGAGGCGCTGGGTGTGGCGGCGAAGATCAACCTGACCAACCCCGGCCGCGAACTCTACGCCTCCTCCGTCCAGGTCGGGAACATCCACGACATGGAGGAGATGCTGGCCGGCTCCGATCCCCTGAAGAAGGTTCCCGGCCCCGACGGGCGGGAAGTGCCACAGGGTTTCAACGGCCTGCTGGCGCCGAAATGGCCAGAGAAGGAGTTCGGCGCGATCGACCCGGTCAAGCGGGACGAAGGACGCAAGCTCTACCGCGACCTGTGCCAGGGCTGCCACCTGCCCCCGGTCAACGATCCCGACGGGGAGTTCTGGTCCGACAAGTACTGGACCGACCTGCCCCAGGCGACGGGCAAGTACCTGAAGGTCACCCAGGTCCCCATTTCGGTGGTCGGCACCGATCCGGGGCAGGCCGACATCCTCCAGAACCGCAGCGTGACCGTGCCGCCCTACGTCGCGATCGACTACAAGGACCCCTGCGCGCCGCCATCGGCCGACGCGGCGCAGCCCGTGACCACCACCAGCTTCGCCGCGGCGCTGGGCTACACCGTGCAGCGGGCGACCGAGACCTGGTACCTGAACAACAAGATCCCTCCCGAGGTGCAGGAGGAAATGAACGGCAACCGGGCCAACTGCCTCCAGGCCAAGGCGGTCTACAAGGCCCGCCCACTCGACGGCATCTGGGCGGTCCCGCCGTTCCTGCACAACGGCTCCGTGCCGACCCTCCACGACCTGCTGCTCCCCGCGGCGCAGCGCCCGAAGAGCTTCTGCCTGGGCGGCCGGGAATACGACCCGAAGAAGCTCGGCTACGAGGCGTCCTGCGCCAAGGGCACGACCGTGGTCGACACGACCGTCGCCGGCAGCCTGAACACCGGCCACGAGTTCAAGGACGGCCCCAAGGGCAACGGCATCATCGGCCGCGCGCTGAGCGAGGCCGAGCGCATGGCCCTGCTGGAGTACCTGAAGAGCCTGTAGACCTCGCCGGACGGTGGGAGCAACCGTAGGTCGGCTTCGCCCGCAAGGGCGAACGCCGACGCCCTGCATCGACGCGTCTGCGATGGTGTCGGCGTCGGCCTGCGGCCGAGGCCGGCCTACGGCAACCCCCTCACCCGTGCCCCTCCCGCCCGGTCACCACCTTGCGGATTCGCCTCACCCCCTGCCAGACCAGCACCAGCACTACCGGCACCGCGAGGCCGACCGCCAGGTCCGGGTCGATCGGCAGGCCGATGCCCTTCAGGGCCTTCGACAGGTACGAGACGATGCCGATCAGGTAATAGCTGATGGCGACCACCGACAGCCCCTCGACCGTCTCCTGCAATCGGAGCTGAAGACTGGCGCGGCGATCCATGGAGAGGAGAAGGTCGCGGTTCTGCTCCTCCAGCGCCAGGTCCACCCGGGTGCGCAGCAGGTTGCTGGCGCGGCCGATGCGGGCCGACAGGGACTCCTGCCGCTTGGCGACCGCCTCGCAGGTATCGACCGCCGGGGTCAGGCGGCGGGCCATGAATTCCGCGATGGTCTGCATGCCTTCGATGCGGTCCTCGCGCAGTTCGACGATCCGCCGGGCGACCAGGTCGTTGTAGGCCCGGGCGGCGGCGAAGCGGTAGGTCGTCTCGGCCGAGGTCTGCTCCGCCTCGGCGGCCAGCTTCGACAGCTGCTGCAACAGCGCCTGCTCGTCCTCCATGCGGGCGATACGGGTGGTCTGTTCGGTCAGCTTGGCAAGCTCCGCCTCGATCCCGCGGATTCGCGGCAGCACGCCGCGGGCCAGCGGCAGGGCCAACAGGGCCATCATCCGGTAGGTGTCGATCTCGAACAGCCGCTGGACCAATCGGCCGGCCTGGCGCGGCTTGAGGCCGTGGTCGGCGACCACGTAGCGCCCGAACCCGTCGGCATGGATGCGGAAATCGGTCCAGCCGGTGGCGCCGCCGCCGGCCATCCGCGCGCCGACGAACCCGTCGGACCCGAAGACGCCCTGGAGCCCCTCCGGCGTGGCCAGCGGCGAGTCGGACTGGACCAGCGACAGATGGACGCCGGCAAGCATCTCGCCCGCGATCCCGGCTAGCCATTCCGGCGGCAAGGCCATCAGCGCGGTGTCGGAGAAGCCGTCGCCGCCGTTCGGGTTCCCCCACGGCCTGAAGACCGTGTAGCTGCTGAACTCGGTGTGGCGCTCCCACTTGATCCGGCAGGTGCCCAGGTCGGCGCTGTAATGGGTCGCTCCCGGCGGCGGCGGCGCCACCCCGGCACGCTCGCACAGGCGGGCCAGATGCGCGCGGTCGCGCTCGCCGGCCCCCTCGCCCGACAGCATCGCGAGATGGGTGGCCCGGAGCGGCGCCATCAGGCTCTCCGCCGGTCGGGCATGGACCTCGTTCGCCAGCGTCTCGCGCAGGGCATGGTCCTTCAGCGGACGCAGGGGCGTGGTCATCGTGGCGGTCATGAAGGCGGGCACTGCAATGGCTTCGGGTGCGGCAGATTAGCGGGTTTGTCCGGCGATGGCATGTGGCAAGTCGGTGGGACCGGCCCCTTCGATAATTCGGGGAGCCGGTTGATATGCAGCACTTGTTCTGGTAACGTTCCCGCCGAACTCCTCAACTTTGTCATCGTGGAATGCTTCAGGGTTTTCGACAAATTAACCGGACCGGCGGCACCGTCGCGGGCATGTCCTCCAAACCCGGCGCTCCAAACGGTGTCGCGTCCGGGTTTGGGCGTGCTATACAGACGCCAACTCCGTATCCCGTGTGAAATGTCGATGATGACCCGTTTCTCTCCCGCCCTGATCCGCCTCGTCGCCGCTCCCCTGCTCGGCCTCGGCCTTGCCGCCTGCGCGTCCACCGAGGAGGCGCCCTATGTCGAGCGCCCGGTCGAAACGATCTATTCCGAGGCGGCCACCGCCATGGATGAGGAACGGTACAAGGAGGCGGCGCGCCTGTTCGACGAGGTCGAACGCCAGCACCCCTACTCGCAGTGGGCGACCCGGGCGCAGCTGATGGCGGCCTATGCCCATTACCAAGCGCTGGCCTACGACGACGCGATCATCGCGCTGGACCGGTTCATCCAGCTCCATCCCGGCAGCGACGACATCGCCTACGCCTATTACATGAAGGGGCTCTCCTATTACGAGCAGATCACCGACGTGGGCCGCGACCAGCGGATCACCCAGCAGGCGCTCGACGCGCTGGGCGAGGTCACGCGGCGCTTCCCGGAATCACCCTATTCCCGCGATGCGGCGCTCAAGATCGACCTGACCAATGACCATCTGGCAGGCAAGGAGATGGAGATCGGGCGCTATTACCTGCGCCAGGGCCATCAGAACGCCGCGATCGGCCGTTTCCGCACCGTCATCGAGAAATACCAGACCACCAGCCACGTGCCGGAAGCTCTACACCGCCTGACCGAAGCCTATCTCGCCCTCGGCGTGGTGGACGAGGCGCAGGCGGCGGCAGCCGTGCTGGGTCACAACTTTCCGGGCAGCGAATGGTACGTAGACAGCTACGCCCTGCTGGTGGACGCGAACGTGCGGCCGGAGAGCAGCAGCAACTCGTGGATCAGCCGGGCCTGGGCCTCGGTGTTCTAAGGCAGCCGATGCTTGTCGCGCTGTCGATCCGGGACGTCGTCCTGATCGAACGCCTGTCCCTGGCGCTGAACGCGGGACTGTGCGTCCTGACCGGCGAGACGGGCGCCGGCAAGTCGATCCTGCTCGACGCGCTGGGCCTGGCGCTCGGCGGGCGCGGCGACAGCACCCTGGTGCGCCATGGCAGCGACCAGGCCTCCGTCACGGCCGAGTTCGACCTGCCGGAGGACCACCCGGCCCTGGCCCTGGTGCGCGAGCAGGGGCTGGAGATCGAGGACACCCTCGTCCTGCGCCGGGTCGTCACGGCCGACGGGCGGTCGCGCGCCTATGTCAACGACCAGGCGATCGGCGTGACCCTGCTGCGCCGGCTGGGGGAGACGCTGGTCGAGGTCCATGGCCAGTTCGACACCCACGGCCTGCTCAACCCGCAGACCCACCGCTCCGTGCTGGACGCCTATGCCGGACTCGCCACCATGGCGGCGCAGGTCACGGCCGGTTACCGCGCCTGGCGGCAGGTCGAGGCCGCGCGCGAGGAGGCGGCGGAGGAGATCGCCCGCGCCCGCTCGGAGGAGGACTATCTCCGCCACGCCGTCGCCGAGCTGGACGAGCTCCAGCCCCGCCCCGGCGAGGAGGAGGAGCTGGCCGAGACCCGCACGGTCATGATGCACCGGGAAAAGGTGGTCGAGGCGCTGAACGCCGCCTTCGGCGAACTGGCCGGCGAGCGCGGGGCCGAACGCGGGCTCAACAGCGCCCACCGCGCGCTGATGCGCATCGTCGACAAGGCCGGCGGCCGGCTGGAGCCGGTAATCGGCGCCCTCGACCGCGCCCAAGCCGAGATCGCCGACGCCGTCGCCACCCTCCAGGCGCTCTCCAGCGACGAGGACATGGACGCCGACGCGCTGGAAAAGCTGGAGGAGCGGCTGTTCGCGCTGCGCGCCGCGTCGCGCAAGCACAATGTCGAGGTCGACCGGCTGGCGGATCTGCGCGAGGAGATGTCGCGCCGCCTCAACCTGATCGAGGACCAGGGCGACGCGCTGGAACGTCTCGCCCGCGAGGCGGCCCAGACCCGCGACGCCTATCTGGAGGCGGCGAAACGCCTGTCCGACTTCCGCCGCAAGGCCGCGGGCAAGCTGGACGCCGCCGTCGCCCGCGAGCTGCCGCCGCTCAAGCTGGACCGCGCCCGGTTCACCACCACGCTGGAGCCTCTGGACGAGTCGTCGTGGGGTCCCGACGGCATCGACCGCGTGGCCTTCCTGGTGGCGACCAACCCGGGCTCTCCGCCCGGCCAGATCAACAAGATCGCGTCCGGCGGCGAGCTGGCGCGCTTCATGCTGGCGCTCAAGGTGGTGCTGGCCCAGGTCGGCACCGTGCCCACCCTGGTGTTCGACGAGGTGGACATCGGCATCGGCGGCGCCGTCGCGGCGGCGGTCGGCGAGCGGCTGGCCAAGCTGGGCCGCGACCGGCAGGTGCTGGTGGTGACCCACAGCCCGCAGGTGGCGGCGCGCGGCGCCCATCACCTGAAGGTGCAGAAGCAGGTCCAGAAACAGGATTCGGAGGAACGGGTGACGACCGAAGTGGTGGAATTGGGCGACAGGCAGCGGCGCGAGGAGATCGCGCGCATGCTCTCCGGCGCCAAGGTCACCGAAGAGGCCCGCGCCGCGGCGGAAAGCCTGATCGCGGGGCATGGCTGATGACGGCCGGCGCCCGCGAAGCCGTCCGCGAGATCGGCGTCGACGAACTCTCCCCCGAGCAGGCCGCGGAGGACCTGGCGGCGCTGGCGGCCGAGATCGCCCATCACGACACCCTGTACCACCAGCAGGATCGGCCGGAGATTACCGACGCCGCCTATGACGCGCTCCGCCGCCGCAACGACGCGATCGAGCTTCGGTTCCCTGAGCTGAAGCGCGGCGACAGCCCGTCCCGGAAGGTCGGCGCCGCCCCGGCCGCCGGCTTCGCCAAGGTCCGCCACGCCGTCCCGATGCTCTCGCTGGGCAACGCCTTCGCGGGCGAGGACGTCCACGAGTTCGTCCAGCGCATCTGCCGCTTCCTGAACATCAAGGAAGCGAACTCGGTGGAATTCGTCGCCGAGCCCAAGATCGACGGCCTCTCCTGCTCGCTCCGCTACGAGAAGGGCCGGCTCGTCCTCGCCGCCACCCGAGGCGACGGCCAGGAGGGCGAGGACGTCACCGCCAACGTCCGCACCATCGGCGACGTGCCCGAACGGCTCGCCGGCCCCGTCCCCGACGTGCTGGAGGTGCGCGGGGAAGTCTATATGGACCGGGCCGAGTTCATGGCGCTGAACGAGCGCCAGGCCGCCGCCGGCAAGCCGATCTTCGCCAACCCGCGCAACGCTGCCGCCGGCAGCCTGCGCCAGCTCGACCCGAAGATCACCGCGTCGCGTCCCCTGGGTTTCTTCGGCTATTCCTGGGGCGAGGTGTCCGAACCGCTGGGCGCCACCCAGTGGGAAGCGCGCCGGCGCCTGGAGGATTGGGGCTTCCGGCCGAACAAGCCCGCCGAACCGTGCCGCGGCGCCGACGCGCTGCTGCGCTATTACGACCAGGTCCAGGAGCGGCGTTCCGCCCTGCCCTTCGACATCGACGGCGTCGTCTACAAGGTCGACCGGCTGGATTGGCAGGACCGGCTGGGCTTCGTCAGCCGGGCGCCGCGCTGGGCCATCGCCCACAAGTTCCCGGCCGAGCAGGCCCGGACCCGCCTGAAGGACATCACCATCCAGGTCGGCCGCACCGGCGCCATGACGCCGGTGGCCGAGTTGGAGCCGGTGACGGTCGGCGGCGTCGTGGTCAGCCGCGCCACCCTGCACAACGAGGACGAGATCCAGCGCAAGGACGTGCGCAAAGGCGACCTCGTCGTCGTCCAGCGCGCCGGCGACGTGATCCCCCAGATCGTCCAGGCCGTCCTGGACAAGCGCCCGGCCGACGCCGAGCCCTATGTCTTCCCCGACCACTGCCCGGTGTGCGGCAGCGCCGCGGTCCGGCCGGAGGGCGAAGTGATCCGACGCTGCACCGGCGGCCTGATCTGCGAGGCCCAGGCGGTCGAACGCCTGCGCCACTTCGTCAGCCGCGACGCCTTCGACATCGAGGGATTGGGCGAGAAGATCATCCGGGAATTCTGGGACGAGGGCATGGTCCGCCGCCCCGGCGACATCTTCCGCCTGCGCGAAAAGGACGCCGCCAGCCTGACCCGGCTGAAGAACCGGCACGGCTGGGGCGACAGGTCGGCGGCCAAGCTGTTCGACAGCATCGACGCCCGCCGCAACATCCCGCTCGACCGCTTCATCTTCGCACTCGGCATCCCCCAGGTCGGCCAGACCACCGCCCGCCTGCTGGCCCGAAGCTACCGAAGCTTCGACCACTGGCGGGAGCAGATGGCCGCGGCCCAGGTCCACGGCTCCGAAGCCTATGGCGACCTGATCGGGATCGAGCAGATAGGTCCCTCGGTCGCCGACGACCTCCTGGGCTTCTTCGCCGAGCCGCACAACTTCGAGGTGCTGGAGGACCTGCTGGCCGCTGGCGTCGCCGTGACCGACTTCGTGCCGCCCAGGGTCCATGCCTCGCCCATCGCGGGCAAGACAGTCGTGTTCACCGGCACGCTCGAAACCGTGACCCGCAGCGAGGCCAAGGCCCGGGCCGAATCCCTCGGCGCCAAGGTGGCGGGCTCCGTCTCGTCCAAGACCGACTACGTGGTGGTCGGCGCCGATGCCGGCAGCAAGGCGGCCAAGGCCCGCGACCTCGGCCTCACCACCCTGACCGAGCAGGAGTGGCTGGACCTCGTCGCGGCACAGTAGACGTCAATAGGTCGCCCGCTGCTCGAACCCGTCGACGCTCGGGTACCCCGCCGGCGCGACCGCCACGCCGGCGACGCGGGCATGCTTCGGACCCTGCCGGCAGGCCTCGATCATGGCGTCGACCTGCCCGGCCGGGCCGGCGAAGACCGCCTCGACCGTCCCGTCGTTCCGGTTGCGCACCCAGCCGACCAGCCCGCGCGACCGCGCCTCCTCGACCGTCCAGGCCCGGTACCACACGCCCTGGACCTTGCCCGAAACCGTGACGCTGACTGCCTTGGTGTCACTCATGGATACCCCGCGCTCCCTCTTTCCCACTCACCGCTTCAGGCGGTCGAACAGCCCCATGGCGAAGGCGGCGTGGATCGCCAGCGGGGCTCCCCACGCGACCAGGGGGAAGACGAACCAGACCCTGCCCGGCGTCAGCAGGAAATTGATCGGCACCAGCAGGATCATGGCCGAGAAATAGATGATCAGGTGGTTCAGGAACCCGCGCAGCCGGCGCTTCGCCGGGCCGGCCTCGTCGCGTTCCTCCACCTCGCCTTCGGGTGGCAAGTCGCTCATGAAAGCTCCCTGAGGCTCAGCGGCCGGCGGCCTTCAGGAAGTCGCGGATCAGGTCCGGGTCCTTGTGACCCGGCCGGTCCTCGACCCCTGAACTGACGTCGATCGACGACGCGCCGCTGACCGCGATGGCCTCCGCGACGTTGCCCGCGGTCAGCCCGCCCGACAGCATCCAAGGCTTCGACCAGGTGCGCCCGGCCAGGATGGTCCAGTCGAAGGCGATGCCGTTGCCGCCCGGCAGCGCCGAGACCTTGGCCGGCGGCTTGGCGTCGAACAGCAGCCGGTCCGCCACCCGGGCATAGGCGTCGGCGGCGTCCAGGTCGGCCGCGGAGGACACCTTGATCGCCTTCATCACCGGCATCGAGAACGCAGCCCGGATCTCCGCGACCCGCTCCGGCGTCTCGTCGCCGTGGAGCTGGATCAGGTCGAGCGGGACCTGGCTCACCACATGCTCCAGGTACTCGTTCTTGGGATCGACGAACAGCCCGACCGTCCTGATGCCCGTCGGCACCATGCGCGCCAGTTCCGCCGCCAGCGGCGGAGCCACATGCCGGGGCGAGCGCTCGTAGAACACCAGCCCGATATAGCGCGCCCCGCCCTGGACCGCGGCCGTGACCGCGCCCGGATGGCTGACGCCGCAGATCTTCACCTGAACAGACATGGTCAATTCCTAAAGTTCCCCGACGATGCCGCGCGCGGCTTCGGCCGGATCCGGGGCCTGGGTGATCGGGCGCCCGATGACGAGGAAGTCCGCCCCCTGCTCCACCGCGTCGCGCGGGTCATCACGCGCTTCTGGTCGCCCACGGCGGAACCGGCCGGCCGGATGCCTGGCACCATCAGCACGAAATCGGAGCCGCACTCCGCCCGCAGCGCCGCCACCTCGGCCGGCGAGCAGATGATTCCGTCCAGCCCGGAGGACTGGGCCAGCGCCGCCAGCCGCCGGGCCTGGTCCAGCACCGGCACGCCCTGCCCGACCGACACGAGGTCGTCGTCGTCCAGGCTGGTCAGCACCGTGACGCCCAGCAGCCGGGGCCTCGGCAGGTCGGTCATGGAAGCGGCTTCCGCCGCCGCGCGCATCATCGCCGGCCCGCCGCTGGTGTGGATGGTCAGGAAGGCCGGCTGGATCGGCAGCACCGCCCGTACCGCCGCCGCCACCGTGTTCGGGATGTCGTGCAGCTTCAGGTCCAGGAACAGCGGCAGCCGCACGCCGCCCATGACGGCCCGGATGCCCGACGGCCCCTGGCCGCAGAAGAATTCCAGCCCGAGCTTGACCCCGCCCACGGTGCCGGTCAGCCGCTCGGCCAGATCGCGCGCGGCGTCGATTTCGGGCGTGTCGATCGAAACGAAGATCCGGGATGCCGGCGATGTCATGATGATTGGGTATCCGTCGAAATGCCCGGGGAAGGCGGGTCGGGGGCGGTTTGGCGGCCGGCGGCCCATGACGTCAATGTCGGTCCCAGGTCCGGGTTTTCCAAGGCCGCCGCCATCCGTTCGCCCAGCACGGGGCCGAATTTGAAGCCGTGGCCGGAGAATCCCGTCATCACCCAGGTCCGCCCCCCGGAAGCCCGCCCGCCCGAAGCTCCCGCCCCGTCCAGCGGCTCGACGACGAAGCGCTCGTTCTTCACGCAGGTATAGAAGCAGGTGGCAGCGCTGGCGATGGAATAGCGGTCCGGATCGGCCAGCCGCGCGCGGCCGAACGCCCAGATCCGCTCGGC
Source organism: Skermanella pratensis (assembly GCF_008843145.1). GTDB lineage: Bacteria > Pseudomonadota > Alphaproteobacteria > Azospirillales > Azospirillaceae > Skermanella > Skermanella pratensis. The sequence continues at coordinate 4,375,947 of NZ_CP030265.1, forward strand.
CTCCTCCAGCCCGGCGTCGCGGTCCCGGTCCGGGTCGCCGTTGAGCGTGAAGCGGTGATCGCCGATCTTCATGCCCGTCCCTGCCACCGGCGGCACCAGGTAGAAGCCGCAGTCCGGGTCGATGTCCAGCACCATCGGGTGCTTCGCCCAGGCCTTGCGCAGGCCCTCCGGCATCGCCAGATATGTCAGCACCTGCCGCGACGGCACGGCCCGCTCCGCCACGGCGGGCGCCAGCCGCCGGACCCACGGACCCGCCGCGACCACCAGGGCGTCGGCCCGCACCGCCGACCTGTCGGCCAGCCGGATCGTCGCCGTCGCCGGATCGACGTCGAGCACGGCGGCATGGGGATGGATGGTGACGTTGCGGCCGGGCAGATGGTGCGCCAGCAGCTCGATGATGCGGCCGGCCAGCAGCACGCCGCCGGTCTTCAGGTGGAATGCCTCCCGCACTCCGCGGGCCTCGATCAGCGGGAACTCCGCCGCCAGCGCGGCACCCGACAGCCAGCGCACCGCACGGCCGCGCCCGGCCAGCGTCGCGGCGCTCTCGTGCAGCCAGGCGGTGTCGTCGACCGAGCCGAGGCACAGCGTTCCGGTCGGCTCGTAGAGCCTCTGGCCCAGGTCGGCCCACAGCCGCTCCCATGCCCCGTAAGCCTCGTCCACCATGTCGGTGTAGCCGCCCTCCGCCCCATAGGCGTGGCGGATCAGCCGGTGCTGGTCGACCGACGAGCCCAGCGGGTTCGGCACCGCGTACTGGTCGTAGACGCTAACCCGGTGCCCCCGGCGGGCAAGCGCCCAGGCGGTCGACAGGCCCATGATTCCGGCCCCGACGACCGCGACATGCATTCCCATGGTCCCTTGGGTCCCTTCGCGCCTCAGGTGACTTCTACGGCGTACTGGGCGGCGGCGAGGTCTTCCAGCGCGGTCCCGACCGACTTGAACAGGGTGATCTGGTTGTAGAAGCGCCGCCCGGCGCGGTCGCCCCGGGTCAGGTCGAACAGGTCGCCGGCGATGTCGTCCACCGTCATCAGCCCGGCCGCCAGCGGCTGGGTGATGTCACCGGCCTCCTTCGTGGCGCCCTCGCGGGTATCGACGAAAATGCGGGCTCGGGCGATCACCTCGTCGTCGGCCTCCCGCATCTCGGGGGTGAAGCCGCCGACCAGGTCCACATGGACGCCCTCGGACAGCCACTCCCCCCGGATCAGGGGGTCGCGCGACAAGGTGGCGCAGGACACGATGTCGGCCCCGCGCACCGCCCCCTCCAGGTCCCGGGTCGAGGCGACCTTCATTCCGCGCCGGTTTAGCAGCTTGGCCAGCCGATCGGCCTTGGCCGGGTCGCGGCCCCAGATCAGGACCTCGCGGATCGGCCGCACGGTCGCGTGGGCCAGCACCAAGTGAGGCGCCAACGCGCCGGTCCCCACCATCAGCAGCCGGCCGGCGTCGTTGCGCGCCAGGTACGAGGCCGCCAGCGCCGAGGCCGCCGCCGTCCGCTTGACGGTCAGCGCCGGCCCGTCGATCAGCGCCAGCGGCGCGCCGGTCTTGCCGCTCAGCAGCATGTATGAGCCCATGATCGAGGGCAGGCTGCGCGTCCCGTTGTCGGGGAACACGGTGACCAGCTTGACCCCGATATAGCGCCCAACCTGCCAAGCCGGCATCACCAGCAGCGTTGCTGCATGCTGGTCGAAGGTCGGGATGGTGTGGTGGTGCCGGACCGGCGCCTCGCACCCCGAGCGGAACATCTTCCGCAACCTCTCGATCAGCGGCCCGAACTCGAGGGCCGCTTCGACTTCGGCGGCACTGATAGTCCTCATCAGTCCTTCCGTACTGCTTGGGCCCTTGCGGCTTCGGCCCGGCTCAATGCGCCTTGGCCGTCTCGATCTGGGACATCGGCACCCGGCGCGCTGCGGCGTCCGACGTCAGCATCGGCGCGTTGCTCGCGGCCAGCCGCTGGGCGGCCTCGGCGACGCGGCGTTCGGCGGCGGTCCGCTCCTCGCGCTCGTGGGAAAGCTCGCGCTCCAGCTGGGCCGCCTTGCGGCCGCGCACGCGGGCGGCGACGCGGTGCTTGCGGTCGGCGCTCCAGGCGACGAAGCCGCCGGCCAGGAAGCCCAGGACCAGCGCCGTCAGGGCCGCCACATAGATCGGCACCGTGATTGAGAACGGCAGGGGCCACAGGGCCAGTTCGACGGGATCGCGGTTGGACACGGCGAAGGACACGATGACCAGGGCGATCGGGATGGTGATGATCCAGGACAGGTAACGCACGGGCTTCCTCGGCTTTTGAAGCTTCATTCACGGAGCGGCTCGGCCGGCGGTCGCGGGAAGCGGCCTCGGCGGATGCTTGACCCTTACTCCGTGTTCAGACGTTCGCGCAACTGCTTGCCGGTCTTGAAGAAGGGAATAAACTTCTGCGTCACGTGGACGCTGGCCCCGGTGCGCGGATTGCGCCCGACCCGGGCGTCGCGCTTCTTGACCGAAAACGCGCCGAACCCGCGCAGCTCCACCCGGTCGCCACGCGCAAGCGCCTCCGATATCTCGTCGAAGATGGTGGTGACGATCTTCTCGATGTCGCGCTGGTAGAGGTGCGGATTCTGCTCGGACAGACGAAGAATCAGTTCAGACTTTGTCATTGGTCCCGACTCTCCCTGGTTGCGCGGGCGTTCCCTTGACCTGGGGATCTCTCTCCGCGCGCAGCTCCAACGGTGCCATGCCAGGACCGGCACCGTCAAGGTAAGTTCTTATGATACAACAGTTTAGCCCGATACGTTTTTACCCGCGCGCATCTGGAAAGGCTGGCCGCCTTCTCGTGAGCCATCTTCACCGAGCCGGCTGGTCCGGTCGTGCGGCCCGTCCCTGAACTCGAGCGGTGCGATGTAGGGATGCCAGCCCGCAGACGGGACTGGCCGAAGCCGTAGGTCGGACTTCGCCCGTCAGGGCGAACACCGACATGCTGCATCGACGCTCCGGCCACGCCGCCGGCGTTGGCTTTCGGCCGAGACCGACCCTACGGCGAACCGATCAAAAGCGCCACGCCCGCCCTCTAGACGAAGACCATGCCGCCATCCACCAGCAGCGACTGCCCGGTCATGAAGTCGCTGTCCGACGACGCCAGGAAGCGGGCGACGCCGACCAGGTCCTGCGCCACCGAGGCGCGGCCGAGCACCGCGATGCCGGCGAAGGTCTCGAACGCCTCGTTGTCGCGACTGGTCAGCCCGTGTTCTCGGAAACCGCCATCGATCACCTTCCACATGTCGGTCGCCACCACGCCGGGACAGATCGCGTTGGCGGTAATGCCTTCCTTGCCGAAGGCCCGCGCGGCGGCCTGGGTCAGTGCCACCACGGCGAACTTGCTGGCGCAGTAATGGGCCAGCGGCTCGTAGCCCTGCTTGCCCGCGATCGACGCGGTATTGACGATCTTGCCCCCGCCCGTGCCGTTCCCGGAACCGTCCCGGGCCTGGGCCTGCATTTGGCGGATCGCCTCCTGCATGCCGATCAGCACGCCCAGCGCGTTGACTTCGTTCACGAAGCGCCAGTCCTCCTCCGTGATGTCCAGGAACGGCTTGGTCTGGGCGACGCCGGCATTGTTGAACATCACGTCGAGCCGGCCGTGGGCGCGCACCGTCTCCTGGATCATGGCGCGCACGCCGGCGCGGTCCCGCACGTCCACGGCGACCGCGATGGCGGTGCCGCCGGCCTCGCGGATCGATCCGGCGACCGCGTGGGCGTTCTGCTCCGACAGGTCGGCGACGGTGAGTTTCGCTCCGTCGGCGGCGAGGCCGCGCGCGATCTCCGCGCCGATCCCCCGGCCGGCGCCGGTGACGATGATGCTTTTTCCTTGGATGTTGGTTGGCATGGCGTTCCTCCTTTGCCCGGACCATCCAAGCAAACGCCGCACCAGATCCCCGCCTCCGGGAAAAACCCTGTTCCCGCAAAAGCTTGGCTCCGGGGACCCCGCGCAACCGCCATCCCGCCTCGCGACACTTCCCCGCGACACTGTGCGACGGCTGTAGCGGCCGGCGGCATGCTACCGTTCCTGCCGTCCCTTCCCTTCTTCCGCGGGAGTCACCGATGAGGCTCTACATGACGCCGGGTTCGTGCTCGACCGGCATCCACATCCTGCTGGAGGAGATCGACAACCCGTTCGAGGCGGCGATCGTCAACCTGCCGGCCGGCGACCAGTTCAAGCCCGCCTATGTCGCGATCAACCCCAAGTCCACCATCCCCACGCTGCTGCGTGACGACGGTACCGCCCTGACCGAGTTCCAGGCCATCGCCTACTGGCTCGCCCGCACCAACCTGCGCGCCCGGCTGATGCCCGGCGACCCCAACGGCGACGCCCTGGTGATGGAGGTGATGGACTATGTCGTCGGCACCATCCACATGCAGGGCTTCGCCCGCATCTTCACCACATCGAGCTTCATCCCCGATCCCTCGGCCCCCGAGCCCTCGGCCCCCGATCCCTTGGCTCACGACGCCGTCCAGGCCCGCGGGCGGGAGATCGCGGCCAAGGGCCTCGGCCTGATGGACAGGGTTCTGGAGGGCAAGGACTATGTCGCCGGCGCCTTCTCCATCGCCGACGCCGCCCTGTTCTATGTGGAGTTCTGGGCCGACAAGACCGGCATCGACCTGCCGCCCAACTGCCGCGCCCATTACCACCGGATGCGCGCCCGCCCCGCCGTCCACCGCGTCCTTCGGGAGGAAGGATACCGCTGAGGTCAGCATATAAGACGATAATCCTAGACTTGCCGGATCATCGTCCTATATGAAGGTGTCGGGGACGCTGCGCCGGCCCCGCAACCGAGGCGGCGGGGTGGCGATGGATTGGGTCACGGATGAAAGGCGAGAGGCAGGGATACCGCCGGCAGCATCTTTATCCATCGCCGTTCATCTGCGGCCCGTTCAGCGCTCGACCTTGTCGTCCGCGTCCGGCCGGGCGCCGGCACCGCCTGCGCCCACGGCGACCTCCGGCGACGTGCCCGGCGTCGTTCCGCCCACGCCCAGCCCGGTCGTGCCCGATACGGTGCCCTCGTTGTTCTCCGGGCCGGGCGTGCCGGGGGTCGCCGTCGTGCTGGAGCCGGAGCCCTGCGCGCCGTCCAGGCGCGAGCGGCCGGCGCCGGTGCCCGCCAGCCCCGCCTCCTCCGACACGGCGGCGTTGCCCAGGATGCTGGTCTCGCGCTGGGATACCACGCCCTGCGCGCGGTCCTCCTTGCTGACCTTGACCTCGCGGCCGGGATCTTCCATCGGGGCGTCGCGGCCGGTGGTCGCGGTGTTCTTCTCGTCTGCCATGGCTCGGGCCTCCGGTCTGTTGAACGGTTCGTGCCGCTCCCAACAGACCTTCGACCTGCGGGGTTCCCCCCAGCCGCCCCCCCCCAAAGAGAAGGGCCGCCGCGGTTGCCCGCGGCGGCCCTTCCGGCCGGAAGCCCGGATCAAAGCGGCGGAGATTACTCCTCGCTCTGCTCCTTGCTCTGGGCGCGGCGCAGGGCCGCACCCAGGATGTCGCCCAGGCTCGCGCCGGAGTCGGACGACCCGAACTCCTGCATGGCCTGCTTCTCTTCTTCCACTTCCTTCGCCTTGATCGACAGGCTGATGCGGCGGCCGCCGCGATCGACCTGGGTGACCTTGGCATCGACCTTCTCGCCAACCGCGAAACGGTCCGGGCGCTGCTCGGAACGCTCGCGCGACAGGTCGGACTTGCGGATGAAGCCCTGGAAGCCGTCGGCCACCGCGACCTCGATGCCGCCGTCGGTGATGGCGGTGACGGTGCAGGTGACGACGTCGCCCTTCTTCAGGCCGGCGGCGGCGCTCTCGAACGGATCCGAGGAGAGCTGCTTGATGCCCAGGCTGATCCGTTCCTTCTCGACGTCGACGTCGAGAACCTTGACCTTGACCTGATCGCCCTTCTTGAACTCGGCGATGGCTTCCTCGCCCGACTTGTTCCAGTCGATATCGGACATGTGGACCATGCCGTCGATATCGCCGGGCAATCCTACGAAGAGACCGAATTCGGTGATGTTCTTGACTTCGCCTTCCAGCTCGGTGCCCGACGGGAACTTGTCGACGAACGACTCCCACGGGTTGTCCAGGCACTGCTTGAGGCCCAGGCTGATGCGGCGCTTCTGGGGATCCACGTCCAGCACCATGACCTCGACTTCCTGGGAGGTCGAGACGATCTTGCCGGGGTGGACGTTCTTCTTGGTCCAGGACATCTCGGAGACGTGCACCAAGCCCTCGATCCCCGGCTCCAGCTCCACGAAGGCGCCGTAGTCGGTGATGTTGGTGACGCGGCCCTTGAACTTGGCCCCGACCGGGTACTTCGCCTCGACGCCTTCCCACGGATCGGCTTCCAGCTGCTTCATGCCGAGGCTGATGCGCTGGGTCTCCGGGTTGAAGCGGATGACCTGGACCGTGACGGTCTGGCCGATCTGAAGGGCTTCCGACGGATGGTTGATGCGGCGCCACGCGATGTCGGTGACGTGCAGCAGGCCGTCGACGCCGCCGAGATCGACGAACGCGCCGTAATCGGTGATGTTCTTGACGACGCCCTGGAGGACCTGGCCTTCCTTGAGGTTGGCGACCAGCTCCGATCGGGCCTCGGCGCGGCTCTCTTCGAGCACGGCGCGGCGGGACACCACGATGTTGCCGCGCGAGCGGTCCATCTTCAGGATCTGGAACGGCTGGGGGGTGCCCAGCAGCGGGGAAATGTCGCGGACCGGACGGATGTCCACCTGGCTGCCCGGCAGGAACGCCACGGCGCCGGAGAGATCGACCGTGAAACCGCCCTTGACCCGCCCGAAGATCACGCCGGTGACGCGGGACTGATCGTTGAACGACTTCTCCAGCAGCGTCCAGGCTTCTTCGCGCTTGGCCTTCTCGCGGGACAGGACGGCTTCGCCGTTCTTGTCTTCCATCCGCTCGAGATAGACCTCGACGGTGTCGCCAGGCTTCAACTCGGCATTGCCGCCGGGTCCGCCGAATTCCTTGAGGGCAACGCGGCCTTCCGACTTCAGACCGACGTCGATCAGCACGTTATCGTTTTCGATCGTGATGATACGGCCTTTGACGACGGTACCTTCCAGGCTGTCGCTGGTGCCGAGCGACTCCTCGAGCAGTGCGGCGAAGCTTTCCATGCCGCTCATGCTCTCGGATCTAGCTGCTGCTTGTGCCATTGAAACTCCTTGGGTTGATCATATAGCGCCCCCCGAACCGTCGGCATCCGATGGTTGAAACGGTAAGGGGACCGCCGCGCCGGACCTCATGCCCGGCGACTTTGAATTCCATCCTGGACGGCTGGCTCGGCAGCGGGCCTACGCACAATGATCGGAGAGGCCGGTTTTGGAGCAGATGAAGGTCATCGCCGCGTCCAGCGCCTGATCGGCGTCCAATGACGAGGTGTCAAGCAAAAATGCGTCGGCAGCCGGTTTGAGCGGGGCTACCGCTCGCTGGCTGTCGCGCGCATCTCGTTCCTTCATGTCCTCCAGGACGGCTGCATATATAACGGCGACGCCGCGATCCCGCAACTCTTTCAAACGCCGCTCGGCCCGCGCCTCGACCGACGCGGTGACGAACAGCTTGGCATCGGCGTCGGGGCATACGATGGTCCCGATGTCGCGGCCGTCCAGCACGGCGCCCCGCGCGCCGCCGGGAGGGTTGGAGGCGAAGCCGCGCTGGAACGCCAGCAGGGCCGTCCGCACCTCCGGCACGACCGCGACCTTGGAAGCCGCGGCGGCGATCTCGTCCCGCGCAGCGCCGGATCGGCCAGCACCCGCGGCGTGGTCTCCGGGTGGAGCGCGCGGGCGGCGACGGTAGCGGCGGCGGCGTTCCCGGGGTCCCCGCCGGAGCGGATCACCGCCAGGCCGACAGCCCGGTAGAGCGAGCCGGTGTCGAGGTGGGCGAAATGCAGCCGGTCGGCCAGCCGGCGGGCCAGCGTGCCTTTGCCACTGGCCGCCGGTCCGTCGATCGCGACCACCAGGGCCCTCTGCACGGCTTCAGGCATGGAATTCCCTCTACTCTGGCGATCTTCTGGCGGGTCAGCGGGCTTCGGGAGCGGAAATGCGCGCTCCCAGGCCGTTCATCAAGTCCACGAAGCCCGGAAAGCTGGTATCGATGAAAGCGGAATCGTCGACCGCCACGGGCTCGGCGGACGCCATGCCGAGCACCAGGAAGCTCATGGCGATCCGGTGGTCCATGGCGGTCGCCACGGTTGCCCCGCCGGGCGGCACGCCGCCACCATGTACGGTCAGGCTGTCCGGGCCGGCTTCCACGCGCACGCCGCAGGCATGCAGCCCGTCGGCCACCATGGCGAGCCGGTCGCTCTCCTTGACCCGCAGCTCGGCGACGCCGTGCATGGTCGTCGTCCCCTCGGCGCAAGCGGCGGCCATGGCCAGGATCGGGTACTCGTCGATCATCGAGGGCGCGCGGTCGGGGGGGACCGCGATGCCGGTCAGGGCGCTGGAACGGACCCGCAGGTCGGCGACCAGCTCCCCCGCCTGGACGCGGCGGTTCAGGAAGGTGATGTCCGCGCCCATCTCGATCAGCGTGTCGTACAGCCCGGTGCGGCGCGGGTTCATGCCGACGTCGGTCAGGGTGACGTCGGAGCCCGGCCGGATCAGTGCCGCAACGGTCAGGAAAGCGGCCGAGCTGGGGTCGGCCGGCACGTTCACGGTCTTGCACGTGATCTCCGGCTCGCCGGTGATGGAGACCGCGAGGGCGCCGCCCTCGATCCGCTCGGTGGTCACGGTGGCGCCGAAATGGGCCAGCATCAGCTCGGAATGGTCGCGGGTCGGCTCCGCCTCGATCACCGTGGTGACGCCCGGGGTGTTGAGGCCGGCCAGCAGGATCGCCGACTTGACCTGGGCGGAGGCGACCGGCAGCCGGTAGGTGATCGGCACGGGGTTCTCGGTCCCGATGACGGCGAGCGGCAGGCGGCCGCCGGACCGGCAGACGAAGCTGGCGCCCATCTGCTCCAGCGGCGTGCTGACCCGCGCCATGGGGCGCTTGGTCAGGCTGCCGTCTCCGGTGAAGAAGGTCGTGATCGGATGGGTGGACACCAGCCCCATCATGAGGCGGGCGGCGGTTCCGCTGTTCCCCATGTCGAGGACCTGCGACGACTCGACGAGGCCGCCGACTCCGACGCCGCGTACCCGCCAGACGCCCTGGTCGTCCCGGTCAATACCGGCGCCGAGCGCCCGCATGGCCGCCGCGGTGTGCAGCACGTCCTCCCCGGTCAGCAGGCCGTGGACGGTGGTCTCCCCGACGGCGAGGGCCCCGAACATCAGCGCCCGGTGCGAGATCGACTTGTCGCCCGGAACCCGGACGGTCCCGGACAAGGGACCGGTTTGGACGGACTGGAGCGGCCTGGGCGCCATGCCTTTTGCTTCCCTCTGGCTGACGGCGAATGGGATGGGGCGGTTCCTAGCATAGATGCGCGCCAGGGGTAAGGGGTGCCGGCGGCGTCACGGACGGCCGGATCGGAGCGGCCCGGAGCATCGTCAATTAGATTTTGACATCAGCGTGGCGGCATGGCAGAGGGGCGTGCTTTGACCAATAGATACCGTGATGAGACCGGAGGATAAGGCGTGGCGAAACCTGAGTGGGGAACCAAACGCATCTGCCCCAATTGCGGGGCGCGCTATTACGACCTCCGCAAAGACCCGCCGGTTTGCCCGAGCTGCGGCACGACCTTCGACCCCGAGGCGCTGCTGAAGTCGCGCCGTGCCCGCCCCGCCCCTGTCGAGGAGGTGGTCAAGAAGGTCCCCGCCGAGACGGACGACGAGGAGGAGACGGTGGAAGCCAACGACGGCGAGTTGGAGGAAGCCGACGACGAGGTCGCCGTCGACGACCTGGACGAGGAAGCCGACGAGACCGTCCAGGAAGAGGACGATGTCCTGCTCGAGGACGCCTCCGAGCTGGGCGACGAGGACGACATGGGCGAGGTCGTCGACGTCGAAGGCGAGGACGAGGAGCGCTGAGGAGTTCCCCGTCCGACGGTGGAAGCGCCGCCGCGAATAAATTCAAGCGGAGGCGAATTTTTCACTTGAATGACAGGGTCGGTTTGAGGATAGTCCCCGGCACCGCGAAGCCGGGGGCACCCAGCCCCCACCGAAGGCGACGCACCGGACTTTAAGAGATTGGGGCCATAGCTCAGCTGGGAGAGCGCTACAATGGCATTGTAGAGGTCAGCGGTTCGATCCCGCTTGGCTCCACCAAAACGGAAGAAGGCCCCGACCACGGATGTGGTCGGGGCCTTCTTCTTTATGCTTGGCCCGTTGCGTCAGGCCGCGAAAGCCGGTTTCGGAGCGTTGCGATCGGCGCGCTGTTCCGCCCGGATACCGAAGGTGGCTTCGACCGATCCGGCCCAGGGCAGCAGGAACTGACCGTCGTTGACCAACCGGTGCGGCTCGATGTGGTCCACCACCGCGGTGCCGGTATCCGCGAGTCGGATGACGTCGCCGTCCTCCGGGACCAGCGCCCGCTCGACGCCGCAGTCGCGCGCCAGCCGGGCATGGGCTTCCAGATGATGGATCTCGCCATGGACCGGGACCGCGAAGCGCGGCCGGATCAACTCGTACATGCGGGTGAGATCACCCCGCGCCGGATGCCCGGAGACGTGGATTGGCGCGTCGGACGGGGTCACGACCTTGACGCCCATGTTCCTGAGCAGCTTGTAGATCGCCTCGATCCCATCCTCGTTGCCGGGGATGGTACGGGCGGAGAACATCACCGTGTCGCCGCGGTGCAGGGCCAGCGAGCGGTGCTCGGCGCGGGCGATCTTGCTGAGGGCGGAGCGCTCCTCTCCCTGGCTGCCCGTGCAGATCAGGACAAGGTTGCGTCGCGGTACGGATGAGGCCTCGGACAGGCTCAGGAAGGGAGCGAGGCCGTCGAGATAACCGCAGGCACGCGCGGCCTTCTCCATCCGGAGCAGCGAGCGCCCGGCCAGCACGACCTTGCGGTCATTGGCGGCGGCGGCTTCGGCGACGGCCTTCATGCGCGCGACGTTGCTGGCGAAGCAGGTCACCGCGATGGCGCCCTTGCGGCTTCGGAACGCTTCGATCAATCCGGCACGGGCCTGGCCTTCGGAGCCGGTGGTGCCTTCGACCTGGGCATTGGTGCTGTCGCACACCATGGCGAGCACGCCTTCGTCGCCGAATCGCTTGAGGGCGGCGAAGTCGGCGGAGGCACCGACCAACGGCTCCGGATCGAATTTCCAGTCGCCGGTGTGCAGCAGGTTGCCCGCCTTCGTCCGGATCGCCAGAGAGATCGGCTCCGGAACGGAATGGGTCACGGCGATCGTCTCGATGTCGAAAGGACCAATTTTAAGGCGGCCGCCGATCGGCATGGTGTTGACCTGGACAGCGCGCGCGGCCCCGACTTCCTTCAGCCGCTCCCGGATCAGGTGGGTTGCGAACGGCGTCGCATAGATTGGGCAGGTCAGGCGCGGCCAGAGATGATGGATAGCGCCGACATGGTCCTCATGGGCATGGGTGACTACGAGACCGACGACGTCGTCCATGCGCTCTTCGATGAAGGCGGGGTCGGCCATGAAGGACTGGACCTCGGGCATGTCATCGCCGGCGAAGGCGACGCCGGCATCGACGATCAGCCATTTGCCGGCATGACCGTAGAGGGTCATGTTCATGCCGATGCGGTTGCAGCCGCCGAGCGGGAGGAAGATGATCTCATCGGCCCGCGGCACCGGGCCACGGACGGGAGCGGAGGCGAGAGCGCGAGACTTCCTGGAAGGTCTCGCCGGGGCGACCGGCGCCGTGGAGACCAGCGTCTCGCCGACACCGAGATCCTGGGCACTTCTCACGGATAGGGTGGATGTCCGCAACCTGCGGCGATCCCTTGAACTTCTCATACAGCTTGTTCTTTCTTGCTTGCGTCCGGAACAGGACGGGAAAATCCCGTTGGAATCATCCGGACCGGTTTAAAACGACGCATCGGATGGATGCGCCCACTGGAATTCTGAAATGGCTTGCGGCAGTTGGAATACGGTGGCGCAATCCGGCGCAGCCGTTATCGGCGGAAAGCAAATCGGAAAAACGAAAAACCCGGCTACTCTGACCGGCACCGTCAAGCGGTGCGATTCGAGGAACCGGGTGCTCTGATCTGTCATGGTGGAGGGGGCTGGATTCGAACCAGCGTACGCTGTCGCGGGCAGATTTACAGTCTGCTGCCTTTAACCACTCGGCCACCCCTCCGGATGGAACTTACTTGGACCCGCGAGGGGGTGGTGTGGTGGTGGAGCCAAGCGGGATCGAACCGCTGACCTCTACAATGCCATTGTAGCGCTCTCCCAGCTGAGCTATGGCCCCATATCTCTGGTATTCATCGTGTCGTTCCGCTTCATCGCTCCCCTCCCCCGGCGCCAGCATATGCGGCGGCCGGCCCTTGGACCGGGCTGAAGAACAATGGAGCGGGCGAAGGGATTCGAACCCTCGACCCCAACCTTGGCAAGGTTGTGCTCTACCCCTGAGCTACGCCCGCAAACTCGTGTTCGGTTCACCTTCCCCGTTGGGAGACGATGATAAAATCGATGTGTTTGAAAGAGGCTTCAACCTGCCGGGTTTTACCGGCGCGCCCGGACGGGCGCCTTCCGTACCGGGCATTACTGTCCCCGGCCCCCGATCGGTTCCACTCGAGCCGATGGGCCAGAGCTTCGTTCCCTCCCGGGGTCCCCGCGCTTCCAGTTCCTTGTGGGGGCAACTGTGGATCCGGGTATCCTGACGATGGTGCCCCTAACCCGGGACGCCAACATCATCTTAGCCGATTACCTGTGTCTTAAGGTAACCTTTTCAACCGTTTTGCTCAACAGACCAAGCGCATACTGCGTCTGGCGGACCTGGCGGCGACCTACTCTCCCACGTCTTGAGACGCAGTACCATTGGCGCGGAGGGTTTTCACGGCCGAGTTCGGGATGGGATCGGGTGCGGGCCCCTCGCTATGACCACCAGGTCGGCCAGGCGCAGGGGCGCCGGGCTGTCGAGGATGAGTTCAAGTGACCTTGGACGGAAGTGATGCAGTTTCTGTTGGACCCGCCGCTTGCGGCCTTGCCGCTGCGCATGGCGTCCGGAGTTGGCTCGAAGGATCAAGCCGTTCGAGCGATTAGTAAGGCTTAGCTTCACGCGTTGCCGCGCTTCCACACGCCTCCTATCGACGGGATGGTCTATCCCGGCTCTCAGGGGAGTGCTTGTTTCGAGGGGGGTTTCCCGCTTAGATGCTTTCAGCGGTTATCCCGTCCGCACTTAGCTACCCGGCGATGCGGCTGGCGCCACAACCGGTACACCAGAGGTGCGTCCATCCCGGTCCTCTCGTACTAGGGACAGCGCCTCTCAGCACTCCGACACCCACGGCAGATAGGGACCGAACTGTCTCACGACGTTCTAAACCCAGCTCACGTACCACTTTAATCGGCGAACAGCCGAACCCTTGGGACCTGCTCCAGCCCCAGGATGTGATGAGCCGACATCGAGGTGCCAAACCTCCCCGTCGATGTGGACTCTTGGGGGAGATCAGCCTGTTATCCCGGCGTACCTTTTATCCGTTGAGCGATGGCCCTTCCACACGGGACCACCGGATCACTATGGCCGACTTTCGTCTCTGCTCGACTTGTCGGTCTCGCAGTCAGGCTGGCTTATGCCATTGCACTCGTCGAGCGATTTCCGACCGCTCTGAGCCAACCTTCGCGCGCCTCCGTTACTCTTTGGGAGGCGACCGCCCCAGTCAAACTCCCCGCCATGCAGGGTCCCGGCTCCCGGTTCAGGGAGCGCGGTTAGATGCCAGAGATCCCAAGGGTGGTATTTCAAGGATGGCTCCGCGCAAGCTGGCGCCTGCGTTTCATAGCCTCCCACCTATCCTACACATGGGAACCCTGGCACCACTGCAAAGCTGGAGTAAAGGTGCACGGGGTCTTTCCGTCTGACCGCGGGTACTCCGCATCTTCACGGAGAATTCAATTTCGCTGAGTTGGTGTTGGAGACAGCGGGGAAGTCGTTACGCCATTCGTGCAGGTCGGAACTTACCCGACAAGGAATTTCGCTACCTTAGGACCGTTATAGTTA